>JAFQII010000261.1 GCA_017397605.1 Clostridia bacterium | reverse complement strand
TCTTACAAATATACAGTATAGCAAACCTGTTGCAAAAAATCAACCGCCTTTTTTCATCATTTTTACGCCGCGAGAGATTTTTTTGTTGACAAATGTGCCAGTGCGTGCTATGATAAGGCACAAGATCAGCAAAGGAGCAAGCAACATGCACATCAAAGAAGGCTACATCCTGCAAGAGGTCGCAGGCACATATTTGGTCATGCCCACGGGCAATGAAGACGGACTCAAGCGCGTGATCACGCTCAACGAGACGGGCGCTTTTATGTGGCGTCTGCTGGAGCAGGGGCTGACACGTGACGAAATCGTCGCCAAAACCGAAGAGGAATACGACGCCCCGCGCGAGCTTATCGGGCAAGACGTCGACCGCCTGCTTGCCAAAATGCGCGACGCCGAGTTGCTTGTCGAATGAAAAAATCACTTTGTGTCGCAGTCATCGGCTCCCGCAGCATCACCGATGCCGATCTCGCAAAATACAGTCCCGAGGATACCGCTTCCCTTGTTTCGGGCGGTGCGGAAGGCGTCGACACGCTTGCGGAAGCGTACGCACGGTCGCACGGAATTCCGATCCGTATCATCCGCCCCAATTACGAGCTGTACGGCAAGCACGCGCCGATCTTGCGCGACAAGCAGATCGTGGAGTGCGCCGACCTCGTCATCGCCGTATGGGACGGCGTCTCGGCGGGAACTGCTTTTACCGTCGATTACGCGCACGAACGAAACGTTCCCGTACGTCTTTATATTCCGCAAAAAACACAAGCATAAAACCACCTCTGCCGGCAAAGAATAACGGCGAGGTGGTGGTGTTTGGTAAAAAAGATATTGATGATGTTTGGGCTCTGCGGCGGAATCTACGTACTGCTGGAGCTGCTCTTTCGCGGAAGATCGCATATCTCGATGTTTTTTGCGGGGGGACTGTCCGCAACCTGCATCTTCTTTTGCTGTCAGATCGGCAGACTCAAAACAGCATGCACATGGACAAAATGTCTGTTTGGCAGTGCGGTGATCACAGCCGTAGAGTTTGTCACGGGCGTGATCGTCAACCTTTGGCTGCATCTTTCGGTATGGGATTACTCCGACGTGCCGTTGAATCTGCTCGGACAGATCTGTCTGCCGTTTTCGCTCGTGTGGTTTGTGATCACGCTGCCGATCCTCAAGCTTGGAACGTGGGTATGCGGCAAGGAGTTTCAGTTTTCCTCCACAGCGGCAAGGAAACGTGCAACGCCCGACATGCCCGCTTCGTCGGGAGAGTAGACGCCCGCGTCCTCCAACACGGCTTCAAAGACGCGTCCGACCTCTTCCTGCAAAACGGCCGTGATATTTTTTGCATTCACGGATCGTTTCTCGCAAATACGCGCAAACCAATCCGCGTGCTTTGCCGTGCCTTCGGTATCCAGCGGCAATCCTGCGGCAAAGCGTTCCTCGATCTCGTGAAGCTCCGCTTTGAGGCGGGACGGCAGAACGGCAAGTCCCATGACCTCAATCAGTCCGATGTTTTCTTTTTTGATATGATGGAGCTCTTCATGAGGATGGTACAAGCCGAGAGGATGATCGACAGTTGTTATATTGCTGCGCAGTACCAGATCAAGCTCATACTGTCCGTTGCTGATGCGTGCAATGGGGGTTACCGTATTGTGGGGTGTTCCTTCTGTGTAAGCATAAACAAACGCATCCTCGTCGGTATAGTTTTTCCATGTGCTGAGTATTGTATCGGCGAGCAGAATGATGCGGGTTTTGTCCGTACCTCTCAGCCTGATAACACTCATAGGCCAATGAAGAATCGACCCAGACACATCCTCAAATCCTGTGAAACAAAGGGGCACCTCATCTTTTGCTTTTTCCATTGCAAATGTGTATCTGCCGCCCTGATAATGCTCGTGACTGAGAATGCTTCCCCCTACAATTGGCAGATCGGCATTTGACCCTGCAAAATAATGAGGCAGATAATCTGTAAAGTCAAAGAGCTTTTCAAACGTTGATCTGTCGATCTTCATCGGAGTATGCTTTTGGTTAAAAATTATGCAGTGCTCATTGTAGTATGTATAAGGCGAGTACTGCAGGTACCATTTTTCCCCTGCAAGCTCCAACGGTATGATCCTGTGATTCTGTCGGGCCGGGTGATTGATCCTGCCTGCATAGCCCTCGTTTTCTTCACAAAGATGGCACTTGGGATAGCCCGTCTGCGGTGCTGTCTTTGCCATTGCAATTGCTTTGGGATCCTTTTCGGGCTTGGACAGATTTATGGTAACATCCAGCTCTCCGTATTCACAGGCATACTTCCAGCGAACATCCTTTTTTACACGGTAAGATCTGATATAGTCGGTATCCGTACTCAGCTTGTAATAATAATCGGTGGCAAGCTGAGGTGATATGCTGTGCTTTTCAGCGAACTTTGCACGCACCTCATGGGGCATGGGCACAAGCGTTCCCATAAGCTTTGTGTCGAACAGGTCACGGGAGGTTATATCATCCTCTATGATCCCCTTGCTGACGGCAATATCCAGCAGACCGCCCAGTATCTGTTCAAGATCGGTCATGAGTTCATCCTGAGGATC
>JAFQII010000260.1 GCA_017397605.1 Clostridia bacterium | reverse complement strand
TGATGCATAAAAAACTCCGCAAGAGCCGCGAGACATCGGCTTTTGCGGAGTGTTTTTTGATTGTCTAATCTACGCGGTTGCGCCGTTTTCCGCTTGCAAAGGCGCGGATATTTTCTGCGACTTCGACGAGCAGTCTTGCGCGCGCTTCGGTCGCCGCCCACGCGATGTGCGGAGTGACAAGGCAATTTTTTGCCGTGCGGTAGGGGCAGGAGGAGTCCATCGGCTCGGTTTCCAGCACGTCGATGCCCGCACCTGCGATGATGCCGTCGTTGAGCGCATCGGCGAGCGCCTGCTCTTCCACGACCGCGCCGCGCGACGTGTTGATCAAAAACGCCGTCGGTTTCATCATGGCAAGCTCTTGTTTGCCGATCAAGCCCTTGGTCTGCTCGGTCAGCGGGCAATGCAGGGACAAAAAGTCTGCGCGCGTCAAAACCTCGTCAAGGGATGCGAATTCCGCAATGCCGTCCTCGCGCACCGTGCGCGTGTGCACCAGAATATTCATGCCAAACGCATGACCGATCTGCGCGACCTTACGCCCGATCGCGCCGTAGCCGACGATACCCAGCGTTTTGCCTGCCAGCTCGTGCATCTCCCACGAGAGGTACGTGGACCGCGTCGACGAGCACCAAACGCCGTCGCGCGTGGATTTTTGGTACTGCGGCAAGGACACGGCGAGCTGCAGCATAAAGCCAAACACCAGCTGTGCGACCGCGTCGGTGGAGTAACCGGGGACGTTGCATACCGCAACGCCGCGTTCTCTTGCGGTGACAAGGTCGATATTGTTGTAGCCCGTCGCAAGCAGGCAGATGCATTTCAGGTTAGGGCACGCGTCAAAAAACGCCTTGTCCACGACCGTTTTGTTGAGAATCAGCACGTCCGCATCCTTTGCCGCGTCGCGCATCTTGTCCTTGTCGTAGGACTCGCAGTATTCTACTTCGCCCAAAGCGTCAAACGGCGTAAGGTCCATGTCGCCCGTTGTGACAGTGGTGCGTTCCAAAAAGACGATTTTCATGGGTAGTTCCTTTCTGTTGGGGGGCAAAAAGGGAACTTGCAAAAAAGTTCCCTTTGGTAGTTGTGTTTAGTCGCCCAAGGATTCTTTTGCGAGGGACACGACCTTTTCGTCATAGCACTCAAACATTGCGTCCACACCGTCGGGCTTGCTTTTTTGCGTGAGCATGCTGACGATCGGAACGAGCACCAGACCGAGAAGCATTGCGGCCACGCCCGAGTGCAACGAAGTCTTAAACAACACATCGTCCAGCAGTCCGACGCCGAACGCAAAGCCCGTCAGCGATTTGACAAGCTGGACAACGCTGATTGCGACGCCGCAGACAAAGCTGGTGTACACCGCCGCGCGGGTCGCTTTCTTCCAGAACAGACCGTACAGGAACGGCGCAAGGAACGCGCCCGCGAGTGCACCCCACGACACGCCCATGAGCTGTGCGATAAAGACGACCTTGGATTTTGCCTGCACGATTGCGATGACCGCCGAGATCACGATAAAAATGGCGATCATAATGCGCATGATGAGCATTTTTTTCTTTTCGGTCATTTTAGTTCCCATGGCGGGACCGATCAGGTCGAGTGTAATGGTTGATCCGCTGGTCAGCACGAGCGACGAAAGCGTCGACATCGACGCGGAAAGCACCAGAATCAGCACAACCGCGATCAAAAGATCGGGCAAGCCTTCCAGCATGATCGGGACGATTGCGTCAAATCCCTGCGCAGAGACCACTTCCTGCGTGGTAAAAATTCTGCCGAAACCGCCGATAAAGTAGCAGCCGCCTGCGACGACGATCGCAAACACGGTAGAAATGATCGTGCCCTTGCGCACAGCCGTTTCGTCCTTGATGGCGTAGAATTTGCCGACCATCTGCGGCAAGCCCCACGTTCCCAAAGAAGTCAGCAATACGACGACCAGCAGGAAAAACGGATCCGGCCCCAGGAAGGATGCAAAACCGCCTGCAAATTCCTTGCCGTCGGGAGTGGTCGCAACCTCTTTTGCGAGCTCAATCAGCGAGCCGGTCAGACCGCCGTGCTGGTTCAGTACCGAAAAAATGACCGCAACGATACCGATCAGCATGATGATACCCTGGATAAAGTCGTTTACTGCCGTCGCCATATAGCCGCCGACAATGACATAAATGCCGGTCAGAATCGCCATGACAATGACACAGACCGCGTAGTCGACACCGGGGAACGCCATTGTAAACAGTCTCGACAGACCGTTAAACAGCGATGCGGTGTAGGGAATCAAAAAGACAAAGACGATCACCGACGCAAACGTTTTGAGCGTTTTTTTGCCAAAACGAAGTTCAAAGAAGTCGGGCATCGTGCGCGAGTCCAGTTTTTGCGTCATCAGTCTGGTGCGTCTGCCGAGCACAACCCATGCAAGCAGAGAACCGATAAACGCGTTGCCCAAACCGATCCATGTCGACGCAACGCCGAAGTTCCAGCCGAACTGACCTGCGTAACCGACAAAAATGACTGCGGAAAAATAGCTTGTGTGAATGCAAACGCCGTCAGCCACGGGCCGACCGCTCTTCCGCCCAGTACAAAGCCGTTGACGTCTGTCGCCTTTTTGCGGCAGTACATACCGACACCGACTGTGACGGCAAAAAAGACGACCAAAAGTGCAAGTTTCATAAACATGGTATGTTACCTCGCGGGGGGCTTAAGAACCTTTCTTTTTAGAAGAAAGGTTCTTAAGAATCTCCAAAGAAAATCTGATGCCGAAAACTGTCGTTTTCGGGTGAGTAGGGTTTTTCTCCCGACAAGGGAGTGTCGGGCAAGAAGTTTTTTGGGATACACAAGACCTTTTTTTCAAAAAAGGTCTTGTGCGGGGATTTTTAAGGGGCAGAGCCCCTTAACTTATAACTTCTGCAGATCGGATTCCTGCACGAGCTTAAAGCCTGCTTCCGTCAGCGCGTCCTTTGCACCGTCGTTGTCTTCGACGCGCAACACGACGTAGGCATGCTTTTCGGTACGGGTCAAAAACGCGTAGAGGTATTCGATGTTGATGCCTTTTTCATTTAAGACCGCAAGCGCCTGCGCGAGTCTGCCGGGCGCGTCGGAAATTTTGACTGCCGTGACGGGCGTGATGTTGACGATGTGGCCGCTTTCACGAAGTACCGCCAGCGCGCCGTCAACGTCCTTG
>JAFQII010000259.1 GCA_017397605.1 Clostridia bacterium | reverse complement strand
GTGGAGCAATCCGCCGTCTTTGCGCTTTGCCATCCATTCGGGATGAACGTCCGCCATCGGGCAGCCCGTCTCTTTGACGCCAAAGAAGAAATCTTCAAACCAAGCATGAATCTGCATGCCGTTTGCTTTGCCGATGCGGATAAACGCTTCGATCACGTCAAAACCGTTTTCGTAACCCTTGCGGATCGGCAGAAAGTCATGTACACATTTCTGGGCATTGGCATAACCCTCGTAGTTGGTCTCGATCAGCATGATATTAAAGCCGGCATCCAGAAAACGCAAGACGGTTTTTTCGACGTCCGCTTCACATTTTTCGGTCGGACGGTGCCAGACTGCACGGTATTCGCCGCGCACGGAGCGTGCGGTGTGATAAAATACCTCGTCGGTGAGCTGCTTGACCTTGTCGTATTCTTTGCCGTTTTTTGCTGTTTTCGCTTCGGCGAGAAGGCGCTCTGCGGTCGTTCTGTCAAAAGCAGATCCTTCCGCAATGCGGTCTGCAAGGCGTGCTTCGACTGTTTGAATCTGGGAGTCGGCATTGATCTCCATGGATAACTCATCGATTTCGACCGATAAAACCATTGCATCTCTGTCGATCTCCGCCTTTGCACCGACGCAAAGGTTTTCGGACAAGAACAGCGCCGCTTTGCCATGCCCGGACAAAACGCAGCCGCCCTCGGGAATCACGTTGTTATTCTTGCCGCAACGGATGACACGGCCGTCGACAACGCAGGCTTCCCAGCCATAGTTGTTGGTCTTGGTTGTTTCGCCCTCGGTATAAACCACAAGCTCGTTTGCACCGCGGAAACGGTTAAAATGCGCAATCGGAAATGTTTTCATAACGTACACCTTTCGTTGCTTTTTATAGATTTATTATATCATATTTTGCACAAAAGTCAACATTTGGCAAGAATACTTTTCGGAGGGGCGATCATGTATCTTTCGCTGAACAAATATTTCACCGATACGTTTGGAACAAAAGGCTATAAGATCGCAATCAAAGGCGGTATGACATGCCCCAACCGTGATGGAACGTGCGGGACGGAGGGATGCATTTTTTGCGACGGCGCAGGTGCATTTGCCCAAGGCGGCATAAGCGTGACCGACCAGATCGACATGGCGATCTCACGCGTGGAGCACAAAAACAAAAACGGCGTATACATCGCGTATTTTCAGGATTATACCAACACCTATGCGCCGATTGCATATTTAAAGAAACTGTTTTATGATGCGATCATGCATCCGCGCGTCTCAGTGCTTTCGATCGCAACACGCCCCGATTGTCTGCCCGGAGAGGTTCTCGCGTTATTGGAGGAATTGAATCATATCAAACCCGTCTGGGTAGAATTGGGACTGCAAACCATTCATGAGCAAACGGCCGAATGGATCGGAAGGGGATATCCCACATCCGTGTATGACAAAGCGCTTTGCGATTTGCATGCGATCGGTATCAAAGTCATTACGCATCTGATCATCGGATTGCCGCACGAAACAGAAGACATGATCTATCAAAGCGTGGAGCATGTATCGAATCTCGGAACAGACGGCGTCAAATTTCATCTGCTGCACGTTCTGAAGCATACCAAATTACACAAACTGTATCTTGAAGGCGGGATCTCCACGCTTTCGTTTGCGGCATACGCAAGGATTCTTGCAGGCTGTATCAATCGTCTGCAAAGCGATATTGTAATCCACCGCATCACGGGTGACGGTGACAAAAAAACGCTTGTGGCACCGATGTGGAGTGCTGACAAAAAGCACGTCCTCAATTCGTTGAACCGTTATTTCCGGAGAGAAAACGTCTGTCAAGGCAAATTGGTGCTTGACAATGCAAAAAATATAGAGTATAATAGCGAAAAATAAAAAAAGGAGCGTCAACTTATGCTTGTCATACTGTCCGGATGTGCCGCCGTCGGCAAAAATACGGTGATCAATACTTTGCTGGGGGAAGAAAACAGCACCTTTGGCTTTATGCCGACGTATACGACGCGGGCGCCGAGGCCGGGCGAAGTAGAAGGTTTTCCGTATCATTATCTGACTGAGGAACAGTTCCGCGAGAAAATTGTAAGCGGCGAACTGTTTGAGCATGAGTTTATTCATACAAGCTATTACGGCAGTTCCCGCAAACTGCTTGCAAAAGCACTGGCATCGGGCAAGACCATCATCAAGGATATCGATGTCAAAGGTGCTGTCAATCTTGCTAAGATTCTCAAAGGCGAGGTCAAGGTTGTCACCATCTTTTTGTATATCGGCAAGGACGAGCTGGAACGTCGCTTGACCGGTCGCGGAGATTCCGCAGAGCAAATCAAAATCCGTTTGGGCAGATATGAAGAAGAAATGTCTTATCTTGATTCGTTTGACTATCGTATCGAAAACGTCTGCCTCGAAGAAACTGTCAAAAAGGTCAAAGAGATCGTTTTGGCAGAACAAAACCGATAATTAGCGGACCTCTGCTTTTGCAGAGGTCTTTTCACATTCCGCAGACAGGCTGCATATCCTTTTGATAGAAAAAAACGGAGGCATGCGTATGTGTTCTATTTGCGGAATGTTCGGAAATCATAAAGATGTCACGGTGTTGCGGCATATGAATGCAGTCATGTCGCATCGCGGTCCCGATGCTGATGGCTGTTTTGATCATGAGTTCGTTGCACTCGGACACAACAGACTTGCGGTCATCGATCTTCAAAACGGTGCCCAACCGATGACTTTGACGTATCAGAATGCCGATTATACGATCGTATACAACGGAGAGATCTACAATCAAAAAGAACTCAACGAGGAACTTGCGCAGTACGGGGTCACACCCCAAACGCGTTCCGATACCGAAACGGTCTTGTGGTCGTACATTGTCTGGGGTGAGGATTGTCCAAATAAGCTCAACGGCATTTTTGCATTTGCGGTTTACGATGATGCCAAACGGCGTTTGCTGGTTTGCAGAGACAGATTGGGCGTCAAACCGTTGTATTATACCACGATCAACGGGGCTTTTTTGTTTGCATCTGAAATCAAATCCTTGTTGAAATACCCCGGTGTCAAGCCGAAGCTTGGTTTGGAGCAGCTCTGGGAACTTTTGTTTTTGACTCCCGTGACATTTTTGGAGAGCGGAACGTTTCAAAACATTCACAAGCTGTTGCCGGGCGAACTGATACTTGTCAACGAACACGGATCACATCGAAAAAAATATTGGGAGCTCAAGCCGAAGGCGTTTTACGACAGCAAAAAACAAGCAATCGAGACGGTTCGTGATCTGGTGACAGATGCGATTCAAAGACAGCTGGTCAGCGATGTACCGCTGTGTACCTTGCTGTCGGGAGGATTGGATTCCTCGGTCGTCACTGCGGTTGCGGCGGATGCGTACCGAAAGAAAGGCTTGACTCTTTCAACCTATTCATTTGAGTATCAAGGGAATAAAGATCATTTCAAAAAATCATTGTTCCAACCCGAAAGCGATGACTATTTTGCTTCATGGCTTGCAAACGAACTGCACACCTCGCATACGGTTTTGACCGCTTCCAGCGAACAAGTTTTTGATTTGCTGACAGATGCTGTCGATGCGAGAGATCTGCCCGGGCAGGCGGATATCGACTCTTCGTTGCTCTTTTATTGCAGTCTGATCAAACGCAATCATACCGTCACGCTGTCGGGAGAGTGCTCCGATGAGATTTTTGGCGGTTATCCGTGGTTTTACCGTCCCGAAATGCTTGCCCGCCCGTTCTTTCCGTGGATTCACGATCCCATGGCAAGGGCGAGTTTATTTGAGCCATCGATTGTCCGTCCGACGCAAGGCTATGATTGCCTTTCACAAAAATACAGAGCGTTCCTGGACGGCATCCAAAGAGATGACGGGGACACAGATACCATGTTCCACGCGAGAATCGCAACACAGCTTTCTGTTTATTATTTTATGCAATCGCTGTTGGAGCGAAAAGACCGCATGTCCATGCACAGTGCTTTGGAAGTGCGTGTTCCGTTTGCGGATCACAGAATTTTAGAGTATGTGTACAACGTTCCGTGGGAATGGAAATTTGAGAACGGGGTAGAAAAATCACTTCTTCGTGAAGCTATGAAAGGTTGGCTGCCCGATCGCGTGCTGTACCGCAAAAAGAGCCCGTATCCCAAGACGCACGATCCGCTTTACGAAACTCTTACGCGAAACAAACTGCTTTCGATTGCGGAAGACCGCAACAGCAGATTGCATCAGCTTTTGCGCGCAGATCATTTGAGAGCTATCGTTGATGGGGAAGACGTAACGTGGTTCGGACAGCTGATGTCAAAGCCCCAGCTGTATGCATGGCTGATCCAATTTGAATACTGGCTAAACAAATATCAAGTCGAGTTTGCATTCTGATAACAAAATGTTCGGTATCCGCATACCGAACATTTTGTTATGTGATCATCTTTTTGACCTTGCCGAGTGCGTTTTTCTCAAGGCGTGAAATTTGCGCTTGCGAGATGCCGATCTCTTCGGATACCTCCGTCTGCGTTTTGCCGTTATAATAGCGCAGTGTCAGAATGCGCTTCTCGCGCGGGGTAAGGGTTTGCATGGCACTTCCGATCGCAATTTTGTCCAACCAACTGTCGTCCGTGTTGACCGAATCGCCGATCTGATCGAGCACAAACACCGAATCTCCGTTGTCGGAATAAACCGGCTCAAACAGTGAAATCGGATCGACAATTGCTTCGAGTGCATTTTGAATTGCTTTGAGATCCTCTCCCAGCTCTTTGGCGATTTCTTCCGCGGTCGGCTCGCGCAATAAGCTTTTGGACAGCTTTTCTTTTGCCTTCATGGCTTTGTATGCAAGGTCTCGCATCGATCGCGGCACGCGCAGTATGCTGTTGTCGCGCAAAAAACGTCTGATCTCCCCGATCACAAGCGGGACGGCGTAGGTGCTGAATTTAACCTCCTGCGTCAAATCAAAGTGATCGACCGCTTTGATCAAACCGATACAACCGACCTGAAAAAGATCGTCGGGGTTTTCTCCGCGGTTTTGAAAAGACTGAATCACACTCAAAACCAATCTCAGATTGCCCGTGATCAGGCGTTCTCTTGCATATCTGTCTCCGTTATGCGCTTTTATGAGTAATTCTGTTTTCTCATCCTCGGTCAGCACCTCGAGCTTTGACGTGTTGATTCCGCATATTTCTACTTTATGATACATAAAAACCTCCGTCTGTGGGACTCTCATTTAGTATTCCCACAAGGCGGAGGCTTGAGCGGATGTAATTGTAACGTGTTTATGAATTATCGTGCATCCTCATCATCCTGCTTGGAAATGCGGAGCGTCTCAACTTCCAGAGGAACAATACGCGTTTTGCTCTTTTCGTGAAAACCGAGGAGGAAGATGATCGTACCGATCAATGCGAACAAGAGGCTGAAGCAAAGCAACTTGTAAAACAGAGAAGAAACGTCATACATCTCAAGAACGCTCTGTTCATATGTGAGAGATTTATCAACCGTAGAACGGAGATGAATCAACCACATCGAAGGAATCTTTGCGGCTTGTGCGAGCGTAAAGCCCTGCAGTTTTGCATATCCGACAAACGATCCGATGTACTGTCCGAGCGCAACCGAGATCAGGCTGACAGCGGAGACGGAGACATACGCACCGATACAAGGACGTTTGCTGAAAAAGCGATATCCGCAGAAAACAAGGTACGCGGCAGCAAAGCCGAGCAAACTGAAGATATAGCGAATCTCAAAGGAAGAGTC
>JAFQII010000258.1 GCA_017397605.1 Clostridia bacterium | reverse complement strand
AGTTTTACAGAGAATTTTATTACATCCCTTCTTTTGAAGGAAACAGCACATATGAAATCTATCAATCCGAAAATGATACAATGGACCCCGAACTGTCAAAGCGCTTTGGCGGCAAAATCAGAGCGATCGTGATTGTCGGAGACCCGATAGCGGAATAGCGAGGGCGGCTGTATGGGTGTATTGGCAGGCTGTGCGCAGGAAAATCCGGAGTACTCGATCGGCAGTTATGATGAGGAGTCGAGGATTTCGGTAAGCAAAGTGCATGAGGAGACCGATTCGCAGAGCGGGAGTTCTTCCGATAGCTCCGATGCAACAACGGTTACCGACCCGAAAACGTCAACCGAAAGCTCACACGAGCAATCGGAAGAAAGTATTTGCGAAACCTCCCCCGATGAGGAGACCTCAAATAAACATAACGTTCTTTTTAATTCGGAAAGCCGTTTATCGATATGGTCGATCAATATGTAAAAGAATATTTTGCAAACAAGTAAAGGAACTTTTGAACATGAAAAAAATACTCTCGCTTATCACGCTGATCCTCGTATTGCTGTGCTCTTGCGAGGCGGAAGACACCGAGTACAGTATCCAAAGCTTTGACTCGGAGTCACGTATCCAAGTTGAAATTGTCCCCGATTACGATACGGTTTCCCAACCGGAAAGCGATGCCGAGGAAAGCAAGCAGGATGTTTCCAACGCCACATTTTTGATCAAGTACAAAATCTATTCATACGAAGAAAATAACGTTGCAATCGTGGATGTCACAAACGAGACGGACACGGATTGCGAGTTTACCATCACCGGAAAGTACCTTGATGCAGACGGAAACACGGTCAAAACAGAATCGCAAACCTTTTTGTTTCCGGCTGACTATCAAAAATATTTTCTCTTCAAGCCCGATGTCAGCTTTTCAAAGTTTGCATACGAGGTCGAGACAAAAGAAACAACAGAAATCTGTTATGCCAAATGCTTGCGCAGTAAGTTTATAGATTTTTTTGAAACGGATGCGCCGATACAGGCGCAGATCTGGCAGGGGAATTATAAGTTTTATCCCACGCTTATGGCAGAGGTTGCATATTCGTTTGAATGCCAAGACGCAAAACATGTGGGATTTCCGCTGACGTGGATGATTTTTGATGAAAATGACACGCTGTTGGCGGTTTTCGGCAATACCGAGATTTTTGATCATTCTCCCAATCCGTCGTTTAAAGGATCTTCCTCTTTGGTAGTATATCAAACAACCAATGACAGCCTGGAAACAGAGATCCGTCAAAAATTTAAAGGAAAGATCAAAGCAATTCTTGCGGTAGGAAATCAAGATCTTACGTTATTCCCGCCTGCCGCGTAAACAAGATACGGAAACTCGATATCGGAATAGAGAGGGCAGATGTATGTTTTTTGCAACCTACCAAAAAACGACGCAAAACCTGTTGCGCTCGGTTACATTTTGGCTGATTTTGGCGGTATTGGCGATCATCACCGTACAAGCGGGGCTGGACGGGTTTTATATCGGCGACGATAAGCCGGACTTTGTTCTGGATTTCAGAAGCTATGTAGAGAACTGTGAGAATTTTTGCGGTGCGGTGCTGATGAATTACGCAATTCCCGTGTTTTGCATTTTTACTGCGGTGCTGGTACTGCTTCGTGACCACGGAGATCGCTTTTTTGAGATCGAAAAAGCCGCGGGCATCAGACCGATCGGTTATCTTCTCGGGCGGCTCTCCGCGCTGGCGACGCTCAATTTTGCGGTTCTGTACGGCATGAATCTGCTTGGCATGTACATCTATATTTTCACGCGGGGCGGGGTACATGAATCGGGTTGGGGCGAAGTCATTGCCGATAGCTTGGTCAGGATTTTGAGACTTGATTTTTTTGTGGCTTTTCCGGGCGTATTGATGTATCTCGGGCTCACCTATTGCATCGGCAGCATTTTCAAAAACGGGATACCCGCGGCGATCGCTTCTACGGGATATGTGATTTTTTGGTATATGTTCCGCTTGATTTTCTCATGGCGTGTCAACCGAGTCTTTTTTGACTATCTCGCGCCGACACCGCAAAAGCTGCGCAATTATTTTCATTATTACGACAGCGAGTGGGCGGAAGGTATATGGGAAATGTTTGATGTCACGGTCGGTGATGCTGCGGTTTGTATCGGACTGTTGATCGGCATCGGTGTGTTGTGTTCTCTCGTTTCATATCTGTGCTTGCGAAAGCGCAGTTTGTAGGAGGTATACATGATACTGGTCCGCTCGTTCAAAAAAACGCTTTATTTTCTGCTCCTCTCGCTGTTTCTTCTGACTGTGGCAAGCAGCATTTGGAAACCGCAAGTACTGATTGCGGCACTGCCCGATCGCGGGTTCTTTGATAACACAGAACTGTTGATACCGTTTTTGCTTCTTCTGCCGATCTCTTTTTTGCTGTATGACAATTATGAGATCGAGTTGAGCTTGGTGTGCGGTGTCAAGACGGTCAAGCTTTTGTTTACAAAGTTCTTTTCGGTCCTTGCGTATGGGATCGGTTCTATGTTTGCTGTTGTCGCTTTGTATCGGTATGCGGAATACATCCCTACGCAAGACGCGGGGATCAAGATTCCGATCGTGATCCTCGAAAACTACAGGCTGTATATGTTCATCTCTGTGTTTGTTACAGTTCTGTTCTTTGCGTCTTTGTTTTTGCTTTTCCGCGTGGTGACCAAAAACTGCTACGCCCCGGTTGGGCTGGGGCTTTTGATCTATACGATTTGCAACAACTTCAACTACAATATTCACAATGGATTTGCGGACATCCGCAAATGCATCTTCGACCCGTTTTTGTCCAACTATTTTTTGGGCGATACGGTACTGACAGAGTATTACAAGGTCGGGCCGCTTTGGACATACAACCGCTTGCTGTTTTTCGGGCTGGCGGTGGGAATGTTGGCGATTACTTACGTTTTGCTCCGCAGAGAAAGACTGCATCAGGGTTTTCATGATTAACGAAAGGATTTTTTACTATGAAAATCGAAATTAAAAATATCACAAAAATTTATCCCAGAGGAAAGAAAAAAGCATTAAACGGTGTCAATATCGAAATCGGGCAAGGCATTTTTGGTCTGATCGGTCGCAACGGTGCAGGCAAAACGACTTTGATGCGCATTGTGGCAACGATCATGGACGCGACGGACGGAGAGATTTATTTTGACGGAAAAGAGTTAAAGGCAAACAAAGACGAGTTCCGTTCTTCGCTCGGATATCTTCCCCAGAGTACCAAGCTGATGCCCCGTATGAACATTGTCGAGTTTTTGGATTACGTTTGCATTCTCAAAGGCATCAAAAACAAAACCGAGAGAAAAGAAAAGATTGCAAACGCCATTGAAACGGTCGGTCTGGTCGGCGAAGAGAAGAAACGCTTGGGCAAATACTCGGGCGGTATGTTACGCCGTGCAGGTATTGCGCAGGCTTTGATCGGCGACCCGAAGGTATTGATCATCGACGAGCCGACGACGGGACTGGACCCCGAGGAACGGTTGTATTTCCTCAATCTGCTTTCCAAAATTGCCATGGAGAGAACGATTATTTTCTCCACGCATATTACGGCTGATATCGAGCATTTGTGCAACAATATTTGTGTGTTGGAGCAAGGCGAGGTCAAATATCTCGGCGAGAAAAACACGTTTATCAACCGCATTGAAGGCAAGCTGTACGAACATAGCGGAACGCCATTTGAGGAAGAACAGTTGCGAAAGGACACCGTGGTCACCTCCGTGGCATACGTGGACGGCAAGCCGAAGATTCGTTACGTCGCGGATGCACCTGTGTT
>JAFQII010000257.1 GCA_017397605.1 Clostridia bacterium | reverse complement strand
CGGATTTGATGGCAAACCTCTTTTGCGCCGTCGCAGCCGATCTCTTCGCAGGTGTTGAAAGCAAAGTACGTATCGTACTCCAATTCGGAGTTGATCAGATCAACCATCAGCGCACAGCCAAAACGGTCGTCGATTGCCTTGGACTTGATCAGTCCGTCACCAAAATCCTCGTAGTTGGGGCAGAAGGTCGCGCAATCACCGATCTTGACGAGTTTGCTTGCGCTCTCCTTGTCATAACAGCCGATGTCGATGTTCATCTCCGAGATCGGCTCGCACATGCCGAATTCCGACGGCTTTTGGATGTGGATCGCTTTGGATGCCACGATACCCGTGATGCCGTTTTTGAGGAACTTGATTCTGCGTCCGCTGACGACACGTCTGTCCACGCCGCCGACGGCGTCAAAGAACAGATAGCCGTCCTCTCCGACGTAAGTGACCATAAAGCCGACTTCGTCCATATGCGCGGCAACCAGAACCTTGTTTTCGCGTCTTTGTCTGCCTTTTTTGAACACGATCAGATTGCCGAGCGCGTCCACTCGATATTCTGCGCCCGAGTCCTTGATGTCCTCGATGATGCGTTCGCGTACTGCGTCCTCCAGACCCGAGGGGCCGAGGATGTCACAGTATTCTTTGAGTCTGCTAAAGAATTCCATACCCTTACGCCTCCTTTTTTGCGATCTCGCGCAAGAGCGCGGCAACCAGCTTTGCGCCCGAAAGCGCGTCACGCAGGTCGACGATCTCGTTTGCGGTGTGCATGTTCTTGAGCGGAACGGAGATCAGACAGACGGGAACGCCGCCGCGTACCGTTTGCACCGCGTTGGAGTTTGTGCCTGTTCTGCCGGGCTCTGCGATCAGCTGATACGGAATGTTTTGCTCAATCGCGGTTTTCTCTGCCAGTTCGGACTGTGCGCGGTTGGTTTGCGGTGCATAAGACAGCATGCATCCGCCGCCTGCCACGATCGCCTTGCGGCGCTCGGGCGCACCGGGAACGTATGCGTGTCCCACATCCATCACAATTGCATAATCGGGGTTGATGCGGTATGCGGTGGTCATTGCGCCCTTATAGCCCGTTTCTTCCTGTGCGGAAAACTGTACGGCAATGTTGATGCCGAGGTCTTCGTCGCCCAAAAGATCCAGAGCGCGCAAGTGTGCCGCCGCGCAGATGCGGTCGTCAAACGAAGGGCTGACCGCGATGTTTTCGTTCAAACGCTCGGTCTCGGACTTAAATCCGACATAGTTGCCGATGCGTACGATCTCCTCCAATGCTTCTTTGGAAAGGCCCGTGTCGATGGAGAGGGAAGACAGCTCCATCTTTTTTTCGCTTTCTCCGGGCTCCTGCAGATGCGGGGGCTTGGAAGCGAATACGCCTGCAATTCTCTGCTTGCCGTAGATCCAGACCTCCGATGCGGAGAGGTTTTTCTCTGCGGTTCTGCCGATGGAGGCGACTTTCAAAAATCCGCCGTCGCAGATCTGCGTGACGACAAATCCGATCGTGTCGAAATGCGCGTCCAGCAAAACGGTCTTGGCATTTTCTTTTTTGCTCTTGCGGATGCCGTAGAATGAGTACACAGGCGTGATACCTGTCTCGTCAAAACGGTCGCCGAACATGCGCACAACGTCGGGAAGTGCGCGTCCTTCGTCGCCCGAGACACCGGGCAGGGCGATCAGCGCTTTGGCATAGTCATAAATCTGATCCATATGTATATCCTTTCTCTGTGTTACAGCTCTTTTACCAGTTTTTTAAAGGTTTCGCCGCGCTGTGCAAAGTTGACAAACATGTCAAAGCTTGCCGCCGCGGGAGAAAGCACGACGCAGTCGCCTTGCGCGGCATGACTTGATGCAATCTGCACCGCTTGCGCAAAATCATCCGTGCGCGTGTAATCGGTGTAGCCGACGGATTTCAAAACGTTTTCGATCTTCTCCGCAGTTGCACCGCAGAGCACCGCGTGCTTGGCGTGGTGCACAAACAGCTCGCCCAAGGGCTCCAGCGGAATGTGCTTGTCATATCCGCCGCAGATGACGACAACCTTTTGCTTAAAACTCGTCAGGCATGCCGCCGTACGCGTCGGGCTGGAATCGATCGAAGAATTGTAGTACCGCACGCCATCCTTTTCGCGGACAAACTCGCATCGGTGCTCCACACCGCCAAAGGAGCGTGCGACTTCGCGGATCGCGTCGTCGGTCGCAAATCCTTCTGTCAGACAGATCGCCTGCGCAAAATTGTAGCGGTTGTGCCTGCCGACGACCAGAATGTCATCGTCACGCACGATCAGCTTGTCGCCGCGGTAAATGCCATTGTCGTCAAACCAAACGTCCGCTTTTTCCAAGCCCGAGGTCCACTTGATGCGTCCGCGTGCTTTTTTTGCATATTCGTGCGCGTACTCGTCGTCTTTGTTGAGCACCAATACGCCGCTTTCATCCTGAAAAGCAAAGATGTTTTCCTTTGCGTCGGCGTATTCCTGCATGTCGACGTGCCAATCGAGGTGATTGGGCGACAGGTTCGTCACCGCCGCGATTGCGGGCGAGCGGTTCATTTTAAACAACTGAAACGACGACAGCTCCACGACCGCAAAATCGTCTTTTTGAATATCGTCCAGCGTAGACAGCAAATTCTTGCCGATGTTGCCGCCGAGGTGAACGCGGTGACCGGACGCTTCCAACAGCTTGGCGGTCAGCGTTGTGGTGGTCGTTTTGCCGTCACTGCCCGTAATGCCGATGATCGGACACGGGCAATGCAAAAAGAACTCCTGCATCTCGTTGGTCAAGCGCACGCCACGCGCTCTGGCTTCTGCCAAAGCAGGCAGGTCGGGACGTACGGCAGGGGAGAGAAACAACACATCCTCGTCGATGTTTTCCAGATAGTCCTCGCCGCAATGAAAGACGAGTCCTTCCTGCTCCAATTCTGCAAACGACGGGTTGTCGCGCAGATTCTTTTTGTCGCGTACCGAGCAGACCGCACCCGCATTCGCAAGAATGCGAAGCACGGGCAGATTGCTGACCCCCAGCCCGATAAACCCGACTTTTTGATTCGTGAATGTTTTTGCGTAAGCAGACAGCAGACAAACATCCCTCCGTTTCCATAAACTCTCACCATACATTATATAATGCAAACAAAAAATAATCAATAGGTTGACAAAATAAAATTTTTGTGATAACATAAAAATCCACCACTCCAGACAGTCGCGCGGATGCGGGCAACCGCAAAAGTGAGGAAAGTCCGGGCTCCGCAGAGCAGGATAACAGATAACGTCTGCCGAAGGTGACTTCAGGGCCAGTGCAACAGAGAGATACCGCCGCGTTTTTCGCGGTAAGGGTGGAAAGGCGAGGTAAGAGCTCACCGGCGTGCAGGAGACTGCACGGCCATGTAAACCCTATCCGGAGCAACACCCACCGAAGCGTTTTAAGCTTGCTCGGCAGCTTCACGGGTGGCAAAGAGGCGTGCGGCGACGTACGTCCAAGATAGATGACTGTCCAATACAGAACCCGGCTTACAGAAGTGATGGGCAAAAGCACCCGAAAGGGTGTTTTTTGTTT
>JAFQII010000028.1 GCA_017397605.1 Clostridia bacterium | reverse complement strand
CCAAGACCGTGACGATCGGCGGCAAGCATCTGATGCTGGAACCGCGCTCGATCAACACCGTTTTGTCGGACGGCTGAGCCGCAGGTGAAGCATGGATTACAACAAAATTATCGAGCTGGTCAAGCAAGCGGGACAGCTTGTGTTTGACAAAGAGCTCAAGGAAAACGTCAAAACAAAATGCCCCTCGGATTTCGTGACCGCGGTGGATCTGGGGATCAGCAATTTTCTCAAAGAAGAACTGCACCGACTCGCGCCCGAGATCGCTTTTATGAGCGAGGAGGAAGACGGCGTGCCGACGGGAGCGCGTTGGATTCTGGACCCCATCGACGGCACGACCAATCTGGTATACGACTACAATATGAGCTCGGTATCGCTGGCGTATTTTGACGGCACGCGCGTGACGTTCGGCGTTATTTACAACCCGTTTTGCGGCGACTTGTTTGTCGCCAAAGCAGGCGGGGGCGCGTATTTAAACGGCGTCCGCCTGGGCAAAGCGCCCGACCGCGAGCTGCAGGACTGCATCGTCGAGTTTGGTGCGGGCGTCACGTGGAAGCAGTACGCGGACGAAAGCTTTGCACTCGCAAAGGACGTGTTTGAAAACTGTCTCGATCTCCGCCGTATCTGTTCCTCCGCGCTGGCGGTCGCGTACATCGCGGCAGGCAAGCTCAACGGCTATTTTGAGCGCGTGCTCAAGCCGTGGGATTATGCGGCGGCGACGCTGATGCTGGCGGAATGCGGCTGTATTTGTTCCGACTGGGACGGCAACCCCATTCAGTATGAGCACCCGACGACCTTTGTGTGCGGTACACCGAAGGTGTATCAATACTTATACAAAGCAATTCAAAAGCACCGTCAATTTTGAAAGGAATGTTGTTATGAGAAAAGATTTCGGCGTCAAAACGTGGGCATATCCGATGCCCGTATTTATCGTCGCGGCATATGACAAGCAGGGCGTTCCCTGCTGTATGAACGCCGCCTGGGCAGGCACCTACGACACCAACCAATTGATGATCTGCCTTGCAGACGATCACAAAACGACCAAAAACATTTTGGAAAGCAAGGCTTTTACGGTCAGCATTGCGGACGCAAAGCATGTCGTCGAAGCCGATTACGTCGGCATCGTCTCGGGCAATCAGGTTCCCGACAAAATGGCAAAAGCAGGGTTGACCACGGTCAGATCCGCGTTCGTCAACGCGCCGGTCATCCGAGAGTTTCCCATGACGGTAGAATGCGAGCTGGTCAAGTTTAACGAAGACGGCATCTGCATCGGTCAGATCGTCAACGTATCCGCCGACGAGTCGGTTTTGGGCGAGGACGGCTTGATCGACCCCGCCAAGCTGGGCGCGATCACCTACGACCCCGTGCATCACACCTACATCAAGCTCGGCGAAACGGTCGGCAACGCGTTTAGCGACGGAAAGAAATTAAAATGAACAGACCTTACATCATTTGTCACATGGTCGTATCACTCGACGGAAAGGTGACGGGAGATTTTCTCTGCCGTCCCGCGTGCGAAAAAGCGACCGAAATCTACTACGATATCAACCGTACGGTTTCGTCTGCAGGCTTTATCTGCGGCAGAGTGACGATGGAATCCAGCTTTACGGGCGGATGGTATCCCGATTTGTCGGCGTATGCGCCCGTAGAAAGCAAAGCGGATTTTGTGCCCGACTATCTTTCGGGCTTTTATGCCGTGGCGTTTGACACGCGCGGCAGGCTCGGCTGGCAAAGCAACCGTATCATCGACGACGATCCCGGCTACGGAAACGCGCAGATCATCGAAATATTGAGCGAAAACGTCGACGCGCGTTACCTCGGCTATCTGCAAAGCATGGGCATTCCCTATGTGTTTGCGGGAAAAGAAGCGATCGACGTTGATACGGCGCTTGTCAAATTAAAAGCATTGTTTGACATTCAAACGCTCTTGCTGGAAGGCGGCAGTATCCTCAACGGTGCGTTTCAAAAAGCGGGCGTGATCGACGAATTGAGTCTCGTCGTTGCACCCTTGACCGCAGACGCATGTGACAAGCCGTTGTTTATGGACAGCGAATTACGTGAGCACTGCCTCGCAAGCGTCGAAAGCAAGGACGGCATCTTGGTATTAAAGTATAAAAAAGTATGAAAAAAAGCGAGAAAAACCTCGCTTTTTCTTTCTATTACCCATACTTCTCGCCTGAAAGGTTGACATCGGGTGAACAGGCTTGCGTTTTGGAAAACTGCAACAGCCAGTCGTAGTTTTCCTCGGTCGTATACACCGTGTCCCAGCAGTTGTGGTCGTGATGCGGAAACAGGATCAGCTCGGCATAGCCGCCTTTTTGGTTGACGGACTTGACCATCTGCATGCTCTCGATCGGATCAACCACGGTGTCGCACAGACCGTGAAACGTTCTCACGGGGACGTTTGCCAGATTGGCACCAAAGCCGCCGAGTCCCCCGCCGCACACGGGCATGATCGCCGCAAACCAGTCGGGCTTGATCATGGCGATCTCCCACGTTCCGTAGCCGCCCATGCTGTTGCCGGTCGCGTACACGCGCGTGACATCCGCAAACGGAAGGTTGCGCGTTTGATCAACAAGCTCCAAAACGGTCTGCATCACCTCGTTCCAGTTGTGCACGCCGCAAAGCGGTGCGAGAATGAGGTATCCGCGTGCGGTCTGCCGTTTTTGCAGATTGACAAAGCAGGCGTTGTTGGCAAGCACGTTCAGATCATCGCAACGCGTCCCCGCGCCGTGCAAAAACACAATCAGCGGGTATTGCTTGCGCTCGTCAAAGTCCTCGGGGTAGGAAATGAGGTATGGTAGCTCCCGATACTTGTTTTGTTCGATCATTTTCACCGCTCCTTTTTATGCGTGGTATGCTTCTGTCGCCGTATACCGTCTGATTACTTGCAGCCAAGTGTCAATTTGGCAGGCGGCGGGTTCTTGAAACGTATGTGCAGGTGACTGCTTGCCCAGCTTTTGGTATTTGCCGTTTCCCAAGGAATGATACGGCTCTATTTCGATCGCCTGAATGTTCGGAAGTGTATTTGCAAGCTCTGCAATGCCCCGAAAATGCTCTTCGGTATCGTTGACCTCGGGAACAATCGGGCAACGCAAAATGATGTTTGCGCCGGCAGTTGCAAGCTCACGAAGATTTTGGGCAATCAAATCGTTATCTGCACCCGTATAGGCGAAGTGCAGATCTTTGTTTGTGAGTTTCCAGTCGTACAAAAAGAGGTCGGTAACTTCCGCAATCTTGCGTATCTCCGCCGTTTCGGCATATCCGCATGTTTCGATGCAGGTATGCATGCCGTTTTGCTTTGCCTGCGCAAGTAATGCATATGCAAACTCGGCTTGCAAGAGCGGTTCGCCGCCCGATAAAGTGATCCCCCCGCCCGAATGACGGTAAAACACCTCATCTTTTTGCACCTCTGCCAGAACCTGCTCCACCGTTACCGCATAGCCGCAGGTCTCTCCCGCCATCTCTTGCACGGACGCATCCTGAGACTCGGGATTATGACACCATCGACAGCGCAAGGGACAGCCCTTGAAAAACACGGTTGTACGGATACCCGGCCCGTCATGGAGACAATACCGTTGTATTTGAAATATAAGACCTTTCATCTCATCCGCTGTACTCCGTTCGGTTTAATACGGCAAGCTGCTGCCATTTTGGCAAGCTGACAAAATACTCGCTAAACCCGTACAGGCGCACGGTCAGACTTTGGTATCTGTCGGGATGAATCATCGCGTCTTCAAGCGCTTTTCTGTCGATGACACTGATCCCCACATGCAAGCCACCGAGCTCAAAATAAGAAAGAACCAGAGCACGCAGGATCTCCGCGCGCATCTTTTGCGAGAATGTGAGATTGAGTCCGCCTGTCACCGTGCGGTCAAACGGAAGCTTTGCAAGACTGCCGAGCAAGGCCGTGATACCGTTTTTGTCCGCACCGTATGTCGGCGACTGGTTTTCGCTGAACGGTGTTCCCGCACGTCTTCCGTTGGGCGTCGCGCCGATCTCCGCACACCACAGATTGTCTTTTTCCAAGGAGTAAAAACCGGGTGCAAGATAAACGTTTTGATTGTGCTCTACCGCATCGACCGCATCCAGAAACGCATTTGCCGCCATCACGGTATAGGCATCGTTTGGGGTATCGTTGCCGAACATGGTGTATCCTTTGATCTCGTCAAGCAAATCCCCGTGCTCCGAATAATCATTTTG
>JAFQII010000256.1 GCA_017397605.1 Clostridia bacterium | reverse complement strand
GTCGAGTTCCTCTTGTTGACCAATCCCACCGAGATATTGGGTTACAAGAACCCCGACGATCCGCGAGATCCCAAAATCGGCTTTGTCACGGGTATGAAATGTATTCGCATGGAACTCGGCGAGCCCGACGAAAGAGGCAGACGCCGTCCCGTTGCAATCGACGGAAGCGAGTTTGTCCTCGACGTTGATGCGGTAATCATTGCGGTCGGAACATCCCCCAACCCTTTGATCAAATCGACTACCAAGGGGTTGGATGTCAACGCGCGAGGCGGTATCATCGTGGACGACGCGACAGGCAAAACATCAAGAGACGGTGTTTATGCGGGCGGCGACGCCGTCACGGGCGCGGCAACGGTCATTTCCGCTATGGGAGCAGGCAAGGTCGCCGCAAAAGCGATTGACGAGTATTTGTCCAAATAATTTACAAGGGTTTTCGGCTCTTTTTGCCGTAAACCCTTGCTTTTTTCGGGACATGCTGTTATAATCATTTTGAGAAAACCGTAAAGGGGCGATAGAGATGAAACAGTTTTTTTGCAATACAAAGCTTTGGGCTGCAATTTCGGCTTTGTTGTTGCTGGGGATTGTTTGCGGCGTTGAGGTCTTATATGCCAACCGTCTGCTTTTTGCCGCAGAGGAGAAAACCGAAATCGTACTGGATCTTTCGTCTGCCGAGCTCAAAGGCGGAGCAAAGCTGACGGAACAAGGGATCGTTCTCAAAGGCGGCGCGAGCGTGATCTTTTCCGATGTGCGTGTGGAAACCGCCAACGTAATGCTGACCGCGACGGCAAAGGAGCTTTCTGTTTCGGAGTATACCGTTTCTACCATGGATGATGCCAGCAAAGCAAACTACCGAGCCTATGTGGACGGCCGCGTTTACACCGACGGCGTTCCTGCATTCTTTGAGCTTCGCTCCTCCGGAAATGTCCGAACATTGCGCATTCAGTGTACCGACGGTGATGAAATGACGCTGACGGGCGTTACACTCAATGCAAAGCCTGCGTTTCGTTTTGAGCTGTTGCGTGTGATCGCAATATATGCGTTGCTCATGTTTTTGTACCTTGTGTGGGAAAAACGCCTTTGGAAACAGATCTATGACGGCAGTGTTCTCTCGCATCGATGCGTTTTGCTCTGTGTGATCTTGTTTAGCTTGCTTTCCTTCGCTGTCGGATTGCCCGGCGGGGAATTGCTGGAGATTCCGTACAAGGATACCGATAATCTCAGTGCGTACGAACAGTTATTTGCGTCTATGCTGGAGGGGAGAGTCGATATCGACGTCAACGTTGATCGCGAGATTCTCGAAATGCTGGAAAATCCGTATGACTATACGGAACGTAATACGGTTTTGCAAAAGTTTGGCCCGTTTTGGGATCGCGCATATTACAACGGCAACTTTTATTGCTATTTTGGAGTTGCGCCTGTCATACTGTTCTTTTATCCGATCTATTTTGTGACGGGAATGGCTCCGAGTCTCGGGCTGGTTACTTTGCTCTTGTGCGCGATCGGTGTGCTGTCGCTGTTTGGCGCAGTGCTCAAGATGGTTCGCTACTTTCAGATGCAGGTCCCGCTGTTGCTGTTGTGCTTCGGTATGCCTGTATTGGTTCTCGGATCTATGCTGCCGATGATAGCGCTGTGCGCGGATATGTATTATCTCGCATGTGCCTCGGGTATCGCATTTATCTCGTTGACACTCTATCTGGGATTTGCCGCCTTGTGCTGCAAACGCCCGATCGTCAGACGGCTTTTGTTTGCCGCTTGCGGGCTTGCGGCAACCGCAACATTGGCATCACGCCCGACGGTTGTTCTGTATGCCGCTGTGCTGATCCCTCCGTTTGTAGCGGTTCTCCTCGAAAAAGGCAGAAGCATGACCGCAAAACTGATCGATGCGGGTGCATTCGTTCTGCCGTTGGTTATATCGGTCATCCCCGTGCTTTGGTATAACCAAATCCGTTTTGATTCTCCGTTTGAGTTTGGCGCAACGTATCAGATGACGTTCAGCGATATTTCGTATAACCGCATCACGTTTTCGTTGATTGAAGAAACGGTCATGCATTATTTCCTGCAGTTCCCGCAGCTTTCGGGATTGTTTCCGTTTGTTCGTCCGTCGTATCTTGCACTTGACACCTACGGTGCGTATTTCTATTCGACACAAAGCATCGGCGTACTGTCGTTCCCGCTTACATGGGCGGGCTTTGCAAGCGGAATCGTGACCAAAAAGCAACCGATCAAAAAAGCGGTGTACATGCTTTTGCTTGCATTGCCGTTTGTCGTGGCTTTTGCGGATTTGTGTCTTGGCGGTGTCAATATCCGCTACGCAACGGACATTGCATTGCCGATGATCCTTTTGGGCTTGTTGGTGCTGTTTGAATTGAATCAAAAAGCCAACGAGCATTGCTCTGACAGTACAAGCTACCGCGTGTTCCTTTTGAGCACAATCGTATTGCTTGTCACCGGATTTGTTCTGTTTGCGTTGTTGTTTGCCAACGAACGCAACCGTGTTTATGAGGGCGCACCCGCTATTTTCCGTTATTTTGAATCAATTTTTTCTTGAGTAGGGAGATTTTGTATGAAACTTCGTATTTTAACCTTTAACATTCAGCATTGCAGATCCTTTTTGCAGGGTGACCCCGAAGTGATCGATTTCGTACTGTTTGCCGATGCGATCCGTTGCTTCGATCCCGACATCGTCGGACTCAACGAGGTCCGAGGAGAGGGTGAGTCGCCCCAATATGAGGCGCAGGCACAAAAACTTGCCGAGCTTTTGGGATATTACTACTATTTTGCTCCGGCAATCCATTTTCCCGGCTACGGTCCCTACGGCAATGCAATTATGTCAAAGCATCCTTTTGAAAACACCGAAATCGTACCGATTCCCGATCCTGCCGAGCGTACGGGAGATCGTTATTATGAGACGCGTTGTGTCGCAAAAGCGCAAATCAAAGGCTTGACCGTATTGGTCACGCATTTCGGACTCAATGATGACGAGGCGAAAAATGCAGTCGAAACAGTCTGCAGGG
>JAFQII010000027.1 GCA_017397605.1 Clostridia bacterium | reverse complement strand
TGATTTTATTGATGAAAAAAATGTATACGGGCGCGCGCATCGTGATCGAAACCTTGATTGAACAAGGCGTTACGGATGTGTTTGGATATCCCGGCGGACAAATACTGGATATTTATGATGAGCTGTATCGGGCAAGCGACAGAATTCATCACGTTCTGACCGCACATGAGCAGGGCGCTTCTCATGCGGCTGACGGTTACTCGCGCGTCACGGGCAAGGTCGGCGTTGTCATTGCGACGTCGGGACCCGGTGCGACCAACCTTGTTACGGGAATTGCGACGGCGATGATGGATTCGATCCCCATGGTTGCGATTACGGGCAATGTGCCGACCTATCAAGTCGGCAAGGACAGCTTTCAGGAGATCAATATCACCGGTATTACCATGCCGATTACCAAGCACAACTATTTTGTGACGGATGTCAGCGAGCTTGCCGATACGATCCGCGAGGCGTTCAAGATCGCAAAATCGGGCAGGCCGGGGCCTGTATTGATCGATATTCCCAAAGATGTACAGACTGCGGTCTGTGAATTTGTCTTAGGAGATACCGTCGAGCCTTTTTCGCAGGTGCAGGTACACGATGACGAAATTAACAAAGCAGTTGAGATGATCAATGCATGCTCCCGTCCGTACATTTATATCGGCGGCGGTGCGGCAGGCTGCGACCTTTCCGCGGAGATCATTGCGCTTGCAGAAAAGATCGACGCATATATCGGCTGTACCTTTATGGGTCTTTCAGCATTACCCGATGCATACGAGCGGTTTTTGGGTATGCAGGGAATGCACGGCAAATATGCATCGTCCATGGCAAACAAACACGCCGATCTGATCATCGGCATCGGCGTACGTTTCAGCGACCGCGCGACGGGCAAGCCCGATTCCTACGCCAAACAGGCAAAAATTATCCAACTGGACACCGATATTTCGGAAATCAACAAGAACATCAAGGTTGATCTCGGCCTGGTCGGTGATATCGTCTCGTCGTTTGGCAAAATTCTTGACCGCTGTGATGCCAAGACACACCCTGCGTGGCAAGACGAGATCAAGCGTTTCAGACAGGAAGAAAAACGTCTTGCCGATGAGACCGAATCTGTTTCTGTGGCAGAAATGACGCCGCGCAGACTCTTTGAGATCATCAACCGCAACAAAACGCGCAGTACGGTCATTGCAACCGACGTCGGTCAGCACCAGATGTGGACGGCACAGTTTGTGCAGTTTTCGCGCACGAGACGCTTTGCGTCCAGCGGCGGACTCGGCACAATGGGCTTTGGACTCGGTGCGGCGATCGGCGCGCATGTCGCAAGCGGCGACAAGGTTGTACTGATTACGGGTGACGGAAGCTTTGGCATGAATCTCAACGAATTGGCTACCGCTGTAACGTACAACATTCCGGTCGTCATCGTTTTGATCAATAACGGCGTACTCGGTATGGTACGCCAATGGCAGACATTGTTTTTTGACAAGAGGTATTCCCACACCGAGCTTGCGCGCAAGACCGATTATGTCAAGCTTGCCGAGGCATTTGGCGCAAAGGCAGGCAGAGCAACCACGCTTGCGGAATTCGAAGAGCAATTCAAGACCGCGTTTGCACATGACGGTCCTTATCTGATCGATACCGTGATTGACAAAAATGAGCTTGTTCTTCCCATGCTCCCGCCCAACAGCTCGGTCGATGAACTGATCACGGAAAACAGAGGCAAAAAAGCATAAAAGCAACACCCAAGGAGAGTATATGTTTATCAAGATACAAGGAGACGATCAAAACAAACTGGTAAAAGGAAACGCATTGACATTTGCAGAATTGCAAACCACTGTCGATACAATTCTTGCAGATAAAGACAGCGATTGCTTTGCAGATGTCTTTTGCTCAAAAACAGGATATTCCGAGATGCCATATTCCGAGGGGTATGCAGACTATCTGATCGACCTTGATGAGAAGAGGCTTTTTGTCACGCGTCATACTTTCCCCAAAAAACTATGCGGTGCAAGTGTTTTGTATTTTACCGAAAACGGTTCGTTTGAACCCGTATTTCATGCAGGCGGCGAAATCGCAGATGAGGTGTACTATCTTGCGATTTGAAAATCGGATGATAACGCCTATTCTGTCTATTGCATCAATGAAAAATTAGAAGTAGCCGCCGACGGTTGTCTCAACAGTTTCGAGGATTGCAAAAAATTCATGGACGAGTCGTGCGTGGTGTGGTACGAGCACAAATACAGATAAACGGAGATCAAACGAGAAACATGAAGACAAAACGAATTGAGATAGATGTGCCCGATATGGATCAAAACGGTTATGTTTCGTTTGATCTTATAGAAGCGGAGATATCTTGCTCCTACGATGAAACACATAGGTTTACAGAAATACATACAAACAAAAATGGTCTTGTTGCTTTGGCAAAGGTGTTTTTGCAGTTGGCTATGTCGGACGAAGAAAATACGCACACCGAAATGGATCAATTTGGATATTTCACCGAGGGTTCCTCCGGTTTGTCGATAGTCAAAAAGAGCGATGGGAGAGAGTGAAATGATTTGGGAGGATTGGGGGATTTTAAAAGTATGTTTTCCGACACCGCTTTCGAAAATTGACAACCCTTTAAACGACAATATTGATGTTTGCGTGAGAACGCAAGACGGAAAACAATACACTTTGGTGTTTATAACTCCCGACAATCTGAAAACGCTGATGGAGTCGGAAGGTGAAACATATATACACCCGGATTTTAAATTTATTGTCGTCAAATCGATTTGCGAGGAACATATCCTCGGGGCATTAAACGAGATTGCTACGGACTCTGATCTTTTACAACAGCTCGGCGGAGATTAAGATGCAAAAAGATTATTTGTACTATTTGAATTTGTTTATCCAAAACGTACAGCTTGCAGAGCTTACCGATTACACATCAAAAAATTCGGTAAGAGTA
>JAFQII010000255.1 GCA_017397605.1 Clostridia bacterium | reverse complement strand
GACTTTGACAGCGAAACCGACGGCTGTGTCACCGTGCGCGACCGCGACACGATGGAACAGATCCGCGTTCCGATCGCAGACCTCAAAAAGGTCATCGAAGAGCGCATCGCATATTGAGGAACGAAACCATGTGTGATGCGTTGCAGTTGATTGAAGAACGTCTCTCGACAGGCTCCAAGGCACAAAAAAAGATCGGCAGATATCTGCTGGATCATTACGCAACCGCGGCGGGTATGACTGCCGCCAAGCTTGCATCCGTGGTCGGCACGTCGGAATCCACCGTGGTGCGTTACGCCGCAGAGCTCGGCTACCGCGGCTATCCCGAACTGCAGACCGCACTCAAGGAGTCGATCCGCGGCTCGCTGACTTCCCTGCAGAGAATGGAGATGTCCCACGCGTCCACGGGTGCCGAAGCGTTTGCGCGCAGTATGCACGCCGACCTTGAGAACATCAAAAAAACGCTTGCCGAAACGGACGCAAGCACCTTTGATACGATCGCGGAAAAGCTGATCGCCGCAAGACGCATCTACGTCATCGGCGCGAGAAGCTCGCTGTCGCTTGCGATCTTTTTGGATTTTTATCTGTCGCAGCTGTTTGACGACGTGCGATTGGTACAGATCGCGCTGGGCGGCGAGGTGTTTGACAGACTGCTGTCGGTCAGCGAGGAAGACGTGATCATCGGCATTTCGTTCCCGCGGTATTCCCGCCGAACGGTCGACGCGCTGGATTACTCGCGCAAGCAAGGCGCTTACATCTGCGCGATCACGGACAGCGCGCACAGCCCGCTTGCACCGCTTGCGGACACGGCGATCTACGCGCACAACGAGAACGAAGGCTTTGTCGACTCGCTGGTAGCGCCCATGGCGGTCGTAAACGCCCTGGTTGCCGCGATTGCGGCAAGGCGTCCCGACGAGTGCGCCGCGCGCCTTTCGCGCCTGGAACAGCTCTGGGACGAGTACAGCGTGTACAACAAAGCAAGATAATAGGTTTTAAAGCAAAAGAAACTCCGCAAAAGCCGCTTGCACAGCAGCTTTTGCGGAGATTTTTGTTTGGTGTAAGACGATCGCGGCAAAGCGGTCGTCTTTTTTGTTCAACGGCAAAAGCCTCTATTGAACCACCCGCTTAGCGGGTGGTTTTCGGAAACCAACAAAAAAAGCGAGATGCAAAATGCATCTCGCTTTGATTGCTTTGAAAAGCCGCGTTACTTATTCAGCGTCGCTTGCGTCGGTGTTTTCACCTTCAGTGTTTTCGGTGTTTTCGCCTTCGCCTGCATCGGGCTCATCTTCTACTACGGGCCAGGTGCCGAGAACTGCTCTCTTAACGAACATGTAGTCAAGACCTTCGATCACGCCGTTGCCGTCGAGGTCAGCTCTTGCGCTCTGCTCTTCGGTCATTTCGTGAGTACCGAGAACATGTCTCTTAACGAGCATGTAGTCAAGACCATTGACTTCGCCGTCGCCGTTAACGTCTGCAAGTGCAAACTCGGGAAGCTTGGGAATGATCACGTTCTTGTGGTTGCTGAGCTGAGTACGAGCCTCGTCTTCCCAAACCTTTTCACATTCTTCGCAGTACCAGTGTTCCTTAACACCCTCTTCTTCCTTGGTAGCAGCCTTAGCTTCTACGTGGATGACGTCGCCGCCAAGTTCGGGAAGGACTACGCTCAGATGGTTGGAAACCTGCGTGCACTCTTCGTCGGTCCAGACTGCGTTACAAACGGAGCAGAACCAGTAAGCGACGTTACCGGTGTTGTGGCAACCGGGAGCAACTGCATCCATAGCAACAACGGTGTGTTCCTTCACGCCACGCTTAACGTTCTTGTGGTTGGAAACGATCGTCAGTGCTTCGTCTTCCCATACGAGGCCGCAAGCTTCGTCCTTGCAGTACCAGTACTCAACGTTACCTTCTTTCTCGCAGGTAGCCTCAACAGCTTCTACGTGAACGAGGTCGTGAGCGATTGCGATGGTGCCGTCTTCAACTTCAACATTGATAGTTTCTTCGTCGTAGTTGACACAGTCACGGTTGGGGGTGCCTTCAAAGTTGACGCCGTCCAGAAGGGTAACAACAAGGTTGCCGTGAGGAGCGTTTTCAACAAGCGTGAAGGTGATGGTAGCGATCTTACCGGTTTCGGTAAAGTTGCCATCCATGCTGTAGATCAGGCCGTAGCCTGCAGTCTGGGTAAGCTTGCTGTTTGCGTTTACTGCCTTCCATTCGGTAATGACATTCGTGTCATAATCGAGGAAAACGGAGAGGATAGCAAAGCCGGGGTTCTCATCAACGATGAGATCCATGCTAACGGTGCCATCTTCGTTGTAGACAGCTTCGCCGAAGCTGACCTTAAGAGTTGCAGGCTCTTCTGCTGCAACGGTGGTTGCCAGAACTGCCATCGTAAGCAGTGCAAGCAATACGGTAAGAATTTTTTTCATTTTGGGGTCTCCTTGGTTTATTTTTGCTTTTTTGTTTTACGATTCAATCAGCCGAGCTCTACGCTGGACTCGCCGGTCGCGGGATCGCGGTTTGCGAGGTACTTGAGCAAGCGGACAGAGTCTCTGCCGTCTACGATGCCGTCGCCGGTCACGTCTGCACCCTCGGTAATCTCAACGTCGCAAGTACCGTCTGCGTAGTTGTAGTTTGCCAGGTAGTTGAGCAGTTTCACAACGTCGAGAGAGCTGATCTTGCCGTCGCCGTTGACGTCGCCGAGAGCAACCTCTGCAAGCGTGATGTCTTCAACATTGTAGGACTCGTACATAGAGGTGTTGCCGGACCAACCGGAAGGAAGCGCGCCGTCCTCGCCGCGTACGAACGAGGTCATGTGGAATGCGTTGTAACCAACGTTCTCACCCTCGCCGCAGTAAGGCGTGGAGTAGGTAACCATCATCTCAAAGGAGTCGGTGATGGAGAGATCTGCCTTTGCAATCTTGACTTCCAGAGCGATATAGTCGTCGCCGTAGGTAGCCGCATAGGTCATCTGTTCGGTGGGCTTCTTGATCAGGAAGGGAGCAAACTCTTCGCCGTTCCAGAGCAGGTCATAGAATACACGGGATTCCATGCCGTCGCCCTTGAACCAGAGACGGAAGTTGGTTGCGCCGGACTGATCCCAAGCATCGGGATTGAGCGCAGTCTTGAAATCTACGCCCTTGTTGACGCGGATTGCAAGGTAGATGTTCTCTGCGTCTGCAAGCGTCGTGTAAGCGATGTCAAGATCTGCAAGAATCGGAGAGGTTTCGCCGACCGACTGCCATACACCCTTATCGAACCAGACTGCATTGTCGTATGCATTCTCGTCAAGCTTACCGTCAACGTTGATGGTGCCTGCGGGAGTCTCGGGGTCTTCGGGATCTACGGGAGGTTCGGGTTCTTCTTCGGAAACGTGTACAACGCTCAGGTCGTTGACCGTGATGGTCGCGCCGTTGACGGAGTAAACGTTGATACCGATAAACTTGACAGTGCCGTCGATGATTGCAGCTTCGGGGAATGCTTGGTCGTAGAGATTCATCGTGGAAGCAATCAAGTCTGCGATCGAAATGTTGCACTTGTAAGTGCCGTCATAGATGTCGCCGCTGCCTGCGTCAATGGGAGCGCCGGGGCATGCTGCGTTGAGTGCGGTGTTGGAAATGGAGAAGCTTACGCTGCCGCCATTGCCGTCATCAAAGAAGAAGTTGATGTTGGTGGTACCGCCTGCGACCGTAAAGTCGATGGACAGGTAGTCATCCAGCGTGTCTGCGATGATCGGGGTATCGATGTACCAGGTTTCAACGCAAGGCCAGGTGCCGGATACGGAACCGGTAAAGGTTACAGAACCGTCTTCGTTGTAGATCACGTCAACGGATACGTCGCCGTGGTCGGTTTTGATCCAGTTAGCGCCTTCGCCGGGAATCAGGGATTCGGAACCGGTGGGAACTTCGGGATCTACGGGAGGCTCGGGCTCTGCGGTTGCGGGAACGCCGTATACCTCGATTTCGGATGCGAACCAGAATACGCCGGGCTCGCCGCCGACCATATCAACGCGTACGTGCGTTGCATCAACACTGCCTTCAGCAAATCTTACCCACTGGGGAGAAGTGCCGTCGAACTCGGAAACAGAACCGTACAGCTCATAGTTTTCGCCGTCTACGGATACATAAACGTCGATAGATGCGGGAATGACAATGCCGGAGTGACCTGCGGGCCATACGTGTGCAAGAACTTCGCTGACGCTGTACTTGCCGCCGAGATCAAAGATCATCGTGAATGCGCCGTTGTCATCCAGTCTGTTGTCTGCACCGTACCAGAGAGTCGTGTCGTACTTGCCGTCGGGCTCGATCACGCCGTCGGTCAGGTTGCCGACATACGAGGTACCGATGTTGGTGTCGCCGGTCCAGTCTTTGCCTGCTACGAGGTTGGTAGGCTCGTCGGGAATTTCCTGCTCGGGGAGCTCGATCTCGACTGCAGAACCGTTGCCGTAAACGTAATCGATGTTCGTGTCAAGGAATTCAACGTCAGTTACTTCAACCAAAGTGGTCTCGTAGCCTGCGCTGATTGCAAAGGTAAAGGACAGTACGAGGTTGCCGTCTGCAAGAATTGCATCTACATCCTCGGTAATGCATACGTTGATTGCGATGTAAGAGCCGTCAGCAGAGAGAGAAGTGAGGTTCTCCCACTTTTCGCTGGGAACCTTGACAAGGCAATCGATAGCGTTATCCTTCTTGATCTCGTTGAGGAGCGTCAGAACTGCGCCGTCAAAGTACAGTTTTGCGCTTGCGCCGGTGAGCTCGGAAACGATGCCTGCAAAGGAAACGTTTACGGTCACGGTGTTGTCATCGTTGACAATCGTCTCAACAACGGTCGTAATCTGTTCTTCGGGATCTACGGGAGGCTCGGGAAGAACGATATCTTCGCCGGGAATGGGTGCGTATACAGTCATAGCGTCCATATCAACGACGAGGACGTCGCCTGCCTTGACTGCCATTGCAACAACCTTGGACTCCCAGTTGGTGCCGTTGGGGTTGGAGTATGCGGAGTGCATAACGATTGCGATCTGGTTCTCACCGATGGTGATACCTGCATTTGCAGCAGAGCCGGGAGTTACGATTGCATCTTTGAGTGCAACGTAAGTGCCGTCAGCCTGCTTCTCAGCATAAATGGTGATCGCCCAGTTGGGGTTACATGCGTTGTAAGCATCCTGCGTGGTGCAGATGGTGTTATCTTCACCGCCGATGGAGCCGTTGAGATCGTCAATTACCCAAGTAAAGCCGTAGGGAACTTCGCAAGAGAAGTTGCCGTCTTCGCCTTTTACCATGGTGTTTTCGTAGGTCTTGTTTTCGGGTTCGGGATCAACGGGAGGCTCGGGATCAACAGGAGTATCCGTGCCTTCTGCGCCGTAGATCTCGATCTCGTCGACAAAGATCCAGCCGTAGCCGTAGAAGCAAACCTTGACATACTGTGCAGAAGCAACGGTTTCTACAGTGTATTCGTTGGAGCCTGCAACAGCCTCGGAAGGATCGATTTCGAGAGAACCTGCAAACGTAAAGTTCTCGTTGTCAGAGGATGCGTAGAGGTTGACCCAGTAAGGAGCATTGATACCGTCTACAGCGCCGCCGAATGCGGTAAATACAACCTTGGAGAGATCTGCGACAGCGCCGAGGTTGATCACAACCGTTGCGCCGAAGCCGCCTTCGGATGCATCATAATCGGGGCTCTGCTTGTTAAAGCCGACCCATGCTGTATCCGTATAACCGGCACCTGCAGCAGCCTTGATGCCGTCGGTCAGAGTCACGCCGCCTTCATCGGGCCAGTTCTGAACGCCGTTGGTCGTGTAAATAGCAGAAGTGGTATAATCCTTGCCTGCTGCAAGGTTGCCGCCTGCTACGGGAGGTTCGGGAACTACGGGTTCTTCCTCATCGACATAAGGAGCGATCCATGCGGTGCAAACGTATGCATCGTCGTACCAGTCTACATCGGGAGTAGAGGTGGGAACATTGACAAAGTCAAAGCCGCCGACCACAAACTGATCACCGATTGCCCAATTCAACGCACGTCCGATCGCGTCGTTGCAGTTGGGGCTGGTGTAGTCGGGACCATCCATGCCGAGAGTGGGATAGTCGTTGCCGGTGTTGGTTGCCCATACAAAACCGCCTTCGGGGATTGCAAGAGCAGTGCCGGAACCGTCGGAAAGGCCGTTGGAAATCTCAACGATCTCGTATGCGTTTTCGACGCCATCGATCGGTGCAAATGCAAAGTGGAGCCACCAAACCGCGCCGGAGTAAGGCTGGGTAAAGATAACGCCGGAGCCTTCTACCGTGTTATTCTCATAGTGGGTTACCCAGAACATCTCTGCGTTTTCGGGTTTTTCAACCGCTACGGGAGGTGTCACGGGCTCGTCTACTGCAGGATTCTCATAAGTAAAGCCTGCGTTTGTCAGCTCGTAGTTGCCTTCTGCGCCGCGGAACGCGTCAACATCGACATTGTAGAGCGTGATAACCGCGCCTTCTTTGATCGCCGCAAGATCCTTGTAGCCGTCTTTGTTGCCGTTGAAGGAGATGATGTAGCCGCCTTCGGGGCATACAACGTCAGACTTCGCAACAGAGAGCTCGCACCAGGTCTGAACAACCACATTGTCAGCGTCAACAACAACGATATACGCATAGTTCATATCTTTTGCGTTGCCGTCGTTGCCGAGAGCGGTCAGCTCGGAAACGGTCATGCCGTCACCTGCAACAATAGAGTTGACACCTGCATGCTTATAGCCTGCATAGTCAAGAAGGAGTGCGCCTTCGGGAAGCTCAACGGGTTCGGGTTTGTCCGGAACTTCGGGAACAAGTGCGCCTGCGGGGAGGAACTGAATCGTGTCTTCGTTCAAAACGATCAGGTCGCCTGCAGTCAGACCGCGTGCGATCCACTTGCAACCGGAGAATTCGTCGGACGTGACGACGCCGCCGGTAGAGATCGCAACAAGGATCTCACCCTCTGCAAGTTCTTCGGTACCGCTGTGTCCGTCCGGCCAGGGGTTGACCTTGCTGTATTCGATCACGTACGCGCCAAGCTCTGCATCATATGCAGCTTTGATCAACTGTGCATTGCGGAACAATTGACCGGTCGTACCGTCGTTGACTGCAAGATCCAAAACGCCGTCGCCAATATCAAAGATACCGACACCGGGGTTGGGAACGGTGTGTCTGGAGTAGGGATAAGCTTTGTCGGGAGCTTCGCTCGCTACGGTCTCGTTGCCTGCGCCGACAGAAAGCTCGGACAGGAATACCCAACCGTTTTTGAAGCTGACAACTGCTTTGACGTACTGCGCTTCGACAGCAATTCTGGTAGAGAAGTCTGCCTTAAGCGTGTGAACTTTGCTTTCTGCCGCATCAGCCGCAGGGCTCACCTTGCCGCCCGCGTTGATCTGATAGTAGTTGACACCATCGACAGAAACATAGTAGTTGACGGTGGGAAGCGCGATCATGCTGTTGGATTCTTTATAAGCATCCAGAGAGATCGAGCCGATCGTCTGCACTTCGCCGAGATCAAGAATAATCTCAAACGTAGCTTCGACTGCGGCATCCACGCCATCAGTGTGCGTAAAGCCTTTGTTTTCAAAACCAACAAGGCCTGCGTTGGAGAAAGCAGTCGCATCGGATGCGGTGTTGCCGTCTGCAAGCAGATCGAGCTTTGCCTCATCAAAAGCGACAGGGACATCACCGACATTAACGGTGACCGCTTTGCCTGCTTCTGCAAACACAAGTGCCGGTGCTGCAACCGATACGAGCATGCAGAGCATCAAAACCAGGGATAGGGTTTTTTTCATCGCTGTTTTTCCTCCGTGTAAAAATTTTATTTTATTTTATTTTTTACAGCAAGGGATACTTATAACTCATTATAGCCGTTTGAGTTGGATTTGTCAAGCATATTGATCACTTTTTTTGTTTCAAATGTAAAAAAAGAAAGGCGATCGAATCCGATCGCCTTGTAAAAAGTACAAAATTAACCTGCCGCAGGGCCCAACACAACGGTCGACTCGCCCGTGAGGGGATTTTGATAAGCAAGATACTGCAACAGTCTCGTGACGTCCGCACCGCTGATCTTGCCGTCGCCGTTGCAATCCGCGCCCGCGCCGATTTCGATTTCGGAGCTGCCGGCAAACGGATCAAAATATGCGAGATAGCGAAGCAGTCTGGTCGCGTCCATACCGCCGATGATGCCGTCGCCGTTGACGTCGCCGTACATACAGCTCTCGACCGAAACAAAGCCGTCCGTCACATAGACCGCAAGTCTTTGCTCCGCGTCGGAGACGCACTCGTTTTCGTACACCGCAACGCCGTAGCTGCCGTTTGCCGCGGTTTCTTTTACCGCAAAGGTCAGCGTCGCAAGCACACCCGCCGCAGTCACGTTCTCTGCCGACGCCCAGATGCAATGGTCGCCCTGCACAAAGTTGTCAAACAGCGTGCCGTTTTCGACCGAAAGCAGCTCCAGTGCGGTCTGATCGTACAAAAGGTCCAGATTGAGGTACGCAAATCCGCTGTTGTGCTCCACAAGCAATTCAACCGTCACGGTCTCGCCCGCCGATGCGCTGATGCTGCCGACGGTGATGCAAATGCCGTGCTCCGTGCCGCAGTTGATGCAAATGCCTTCTTTATTATATTGATGTACTGCCATGGGAACCGCCTCGGTGCGCTTGCTGCCGCAGACGGTACATGCAAACGTGACAGAACCCGCCGCGGTGCAGGAAGTGTCAACCGAGGATTCGAGCGTCTCGCGGTGGCCTGCCGCCGTAATCAGCTCGCTTTCACCCGCATCGGGACAGTAGATACAGTGTCTTGTGCGGATGCCGTGCTCGGTGCAGGTCGGTTCCTTGCTGACCGTCCACTCGCTCATGGTATGCCCCATCGGCGGAATCGCCGTGTACGACATGATCTCGCCGCAAACGGTACATTCGGTCTGCACAAAGCCTTCCGCCGTGCAGGTGGCGTGGACGCGCGTTTCGCAAATGCTGTGTCCGACCGCGGGACGCGTTTCGGCAAACAGATCGCCGCAACGCTCGCATTCGACCGTGACGTATCCGCTTTCCGTACAGGTCGGAAGCGTGACTGTCTCGTTTTTGACGTAATTGTGCCCGTATGCCGCAAATTTCTCATCCAGCAGAATGACACCGCAACGCGTGCAGGCGATCCGACGGAAGCCGTCCGAAACGCAGGTCGGCATGACCTCGGCCGTTTCGTAAGCATGGCACGCCGGCGCCGTGACCTCGGTCTCGGTATATCCGCAAACCGTGCAGGTGTGCGTCGCAGTTCCGTCCGAATCGCAGTCCGCCTCGGTACGTTCGGTCACAAACGCATGTCCCGCCGCGGGGATCACCGTGTGGGAAACCGTTTCGCCGCAAACAGTGCAGACGATCGAAACAGAGCCGTCCGAAACGCAGGTGGCTTTTGTCGTAACGGTTTCGGTCGTGTGCCCGTATGCGGGGATGAGATCGGTGTAGCTGTCGCCACAGATTTCACAGACGGCAACAACCGAGCCGTTTTGCGTGCAAGCCGCACCCTGCGTCTCGGTTTTGAGGTAGCTGTGCCCTTTTGCCGTAACGGTGCGGGTGTAGCCCTCTCCGCAATTGGTGCAGAGATAAGTGTCGATGCCGTCCTGCGTGCAGGTGACGGGCAGCGTCTCGGTGCAAACGTAGTTATGTCCGAGCGCGTCGATCACTTCAAAATACGTATCACCGCAGGTGGTGCAGGTGTACGTCAGCGTGCCGTTTGCAGTGCAGGTTGCGGGCACGGTCATTTCGCTGTTGTAGGAATGCGCAAGCGGCGCATAGTCGGCCGCGCTCAGAATCTGCTTGCAGACCGCACAGGTCAGACGGTAGGAGCCCGACTGCGTGCAGGTGGGTGCAACATAAGTCTCGGTCTCGGTATGGCCTGCCGCGGGAGTCGTGACGACATAGCTGTCGCCGCAAAGGTCGCAGATATAACGCGTCCTGCCTTCGGTCGTACAGCCGGGCTCGACCTCCACTGCGGTCCGGTAGCTGTGCGTCAGCGCGGGAATAACCTCGTATTCCAGATCAATACCGCATTTTTTGCAGACGACGGCGTTGTAACCGACGGTCGTGCAGGTCGCGGGACAGCCCGCCAGCTTGACAAAACGGTGCTTGCAGGGAATGAAATAATCCCAGTACACGTCCGCGTCGGTTTCCTCCAGCCAATAAAGGTCGCCCCAGCTTTCGGGCGGTGCGCTCACTTCAAAATAGAGATTGGAGAGACTGACACATCCGTAAAATGGATTGTTATAGATCGATTGTACGCTTTCGGGGATCACCACCGTAATCAGCGCATCACAATCCGCAAACACTTCCCATTGCACCGTTTCAACCGTTTCGGGGATCTCAAAATACGTCAGCGAGTCGCAGTCGTGGAACGCATTGTCGCCGATGGTGGTGACGTTTACATTCTTTGCAAAGGTAACGTTTCTGAGATTGGTGCATCCGTAGAATGCGGACGAGCCGATGACGGTGACGGTTTCGGGAATGTGGATGGTCTGCAAACCGTTGCACAGCGCAAAAATACCGCCCAAATCCGTAATCCCTGCGGGAATCTCAACCGAAGACAGGCTCTCGCACTCAGCAAAGGCGTAGTAGTCGATATATGTTACGCTGTCGGGAAGCAATACCTCGTGCAGCGCGGTGCAATGCTCAAACGCGTACGAGCCGATCGACGTCAGACCCTGCTCGGCAGAAAAGCTCTGCAGCTCCTCGCAGTACGAAAACGCATCGTTTTCGACCGTCTTGATGTGGGACGGCAGGGAGATGCTCGTCAGACCGCTGCGGAAAAATGCGTAGGATTCGATCGTTTCGACCGTCGCGGGGAACTCGATGCCCGTCAGCGAGATACAACCCTCAAACGCATTGCTGCCGATGCTCTTAAACTTGCGTCCCGTCTCAAAGGTGACGCTTTGCAGGCTTTCGCAGTTGTAAAAAGCGCCGTTGATGGTCAGCACATTGGCGGGGATGGTGATTTCGGTCAGACCGTAGCACTCCGCAAACACGCTTGTCAGATCGGTCACGCCTGCGGGGATGCGGACGGTTTTGAGCAGTTCACAGTCCGCAAACAGACTGTGCCCCAGAAGCTCCACCGAGTCGGGCAGATTGACGCTCGTCAGCTCCGTACAGCTTGCAAATGCACAATACTCGATCTGCTCCAGTCCTTCCTCCGCAGAAAAGGAGACGAGCTCGGTACAGCCGGAGAAGGCGTATTCGCCGACCGTCTTCACAGACGAAGGGAGCGCAATGGAGGTCAATTGGCAGCAGCCTTCAAAGGCACCGTTGCCAACGATCTCTACCGTGCTGTTTGCATCAAAGGTAACGCTTATCAATTCCGAGCAATACCAGAATGCGTTATAACCGACAATCTGCACGGTCGCGGGGATCGCGACCGTTTGGAGTCCGATCGCGTTTGCAAACACAGTCGTCAGATCGGTGACGCCTGCGGGGATGGAAAACGAGGTGACGTTTTCACAGTTCAAAAAGATACCGCTGCCAAGCTCGGTGACGGTATCGGGCAGGGTGACGCTTTGGAGCTTGCCGCAGTAGGCAAATGCTTCGTCGCCGACCGTTTGCAGGCCGCTTTCCGCAACAACCTTTTTGAGGTCGGGGCAACCGTAAAAGGCACACGAACGGATCTCCCTGACAGAGCCGGGAACCGTGATCCGCTCCAGATTCGATACGTACTGGAACACCCATCCGTCGATCGCCGTAACGGGATATCCGCCCAGCGTCCCCGGGATGGTAAGATGGTACGGGTCCTCATGTGAGCCGTAATACGCGGTGATGACCGCACCGCCGTTTTCGATCTCGTAGCCGAAGTCGTCCTCGACCGTTGCGCCTACCCCAAGCGGGAGCGCGCCGAGCAGCAAAAGCACGGTCAGCACCAAAGAGAAAAATCGCTTGCTGTTCATATTCCGATTCCTTTCCAAAACAAAACTGCTTATATTATATTGTAACAAACTTTTCTTGTCAATTGGAAAAACTGCCAAAAAACCGCTCCAGCATTTGGCAGACCAAACAAACGGGAAGCCCGACGACCGAAAAATAATCGCCCTCGATCCGTTCGACCAGAATGCACCCTTTTCCCTGAATGCCGTACGCGCCCGCTTTGTCGTCGCACTCGCCCGTGGCAGCATAGCGCTCGATCAGCTCGTCGCTCAGTGTGCGAAACGTGACGCGCGAGACGGAGAGGGCGGTTTCGGTGCGCGTTCCGTCCGTGATGCAAATGCCCGTCATCACCTCGTGCGTTCTGCCCGACAAAAAGCGAAGCATCTCCTTTGCGTGCGCGCGGTCGCGGGGCTTGCCCAGCGCTTTGCCGTCGGCGGTGACCAGCGTATCCGCCCCCAGCACAAGACGGCGGGGATTCCGTGACGCAACCTCCAGCGCCTTACACTTTGCATTTTCGGTGACAAGCGTTCCGACAGAAACGCCGTCCGCGCATATTTCTTGCGCACACGAGGGGCAGACCTCAAACGGAATGCCCGCCGTTTCGAGTATTTCCCTGCGCCGCGGCGAGGCGGACGCGAGCAAAAGCGGTTGCGTCATCATAAAAACTCCTTTTTTGGCAACAAAAATTGCGATTTGCTATTGCAAAAATCTTCTGGTTCTATTATAATAAACTGAACAACAAAAAGCAAGAGAGAAACGTGAATTTATGAAAATCAAAACGGAGCATATACGCCGCATCGTCGTCAAGGTGGGCACCTCCACGTTGACGCACGAAAACGGCACGATGAACCTGCGCAAGATCGAAAAGCTTGCGCGCTGTCTTTCGGACATCAAAAACACGGGCGTGCAGGTCATTCTGGTGTCCTCGGGCGCGGTCGGATGCGGTCTGTCCAAGCTGCAGTTTGACAGAGAGACGCTGACCCTGCGTCAAAAGCAAGCCGCGGCGGCAGTGGGCCAGTGCGACCTTCTGGGCATGTATTCCCGCGAGTTTGCGCAATACGGACACACGATCGCACAGCTGTTGCTGACCAAGGACGTCGTAGACAACAGCGTGCGCTACGAGCACGCCAAAAACACGATGGAAACACTGCTGGAAGCAGGCGTTTTGCCGATCGTCAACGAAAACGACACCGTTTCGGGCGAGCAGATCAAATTCGGCAGTAACGACACGCTCGCGGCGGTGGTCGCCTTGCTGTCGGGCGCGGATCTTCTGATCAACATGTCGGACATCAACGGCTTGTACACCGCAGACCCGAGACAAAACCCCGACGCAACGCTGATCGACTGCGTCAAAGAAATCACACCCGAGCTGCTCGCCTGCGCAGGCGGTGCAGGCTCGGCGCGCGGAACGGGCGGCATGGTCGCCAAGCTGCAGTCCGCGCAGACCGTCACCGAAGCGGGCATTCCGATGATCATCTGCAACGGCGACGATCCCGCCATGCTCTACGCGATCATGGACGGCACCTTTATCGGAACGTACTTTATGTCCAAGGGGGAACAGTTATGACCATTCAACAAATATGCATGCAGGCGCGGACTGCCATTCCCGCTATGCAAAACGCATCGGGCAAACAGCGCAACGACGCGTTGCTCGCCATGGCGGGCATGCTGATGGCGCATGCGGACAAAATTCTGCAGGCAAACGAAACCGATCTGGCAAACGCCGCCGACAACGGCGTTCCCGCACAGATGATCGACAGATTGCGCCTGACGCGCGAGCGTTTGCAGGGCATTGCCGACGCACTCGCGGAGGTCGCTTCCCTCCCCGATCCTTTGGGGAACGGTGAGACATGGGTGCGCCCCAACGGCTTGCGCATCCGCAAAACCGCCGTACCGATCGGACTGGTCGCCATGATCTACGAGGCGCGCCCCAATGTCACGGCAGATGCGGCGGCGCTTTGCGTCAAATCGGGCAACTGCGTGATCCTGCGCGGCGGCAAGGAAGCATTTGCAACCAACCGCGCGATGGTCGCGGTCTTGCGCGAGGCGCTTGTCTCGGTCGGATTGCCCGCGGATGCCGTTTCGATGCCCGAGGATCCGTCCCGCGAGACGGCGACACAGCTGATGAAGCTGCGCGGCATCGTTGACCTGCTGATTCCGCGCGGAGGCAAAAACCTGATCCGCTCGGTCGTAGAGAACGCAACCGTCCCCGTGATCGAAACGGGTGCGGGCAACTGCCACGTCTATGTGGACGAGAGCGCGGATGTGGACATGGCGCTTTCCGTCGTAGACAACGCCAAGCGTCAGCGTCCGTCGGTCTGCAACGCCGCAGAAGGGCTTTTGGTTCACCGCGCGGTCGCATCGGAATTTTTGCCGCTTTTGCAGGCGCGTCTGCACGATGTGGAGCTGCGCGGCTGTGAAGAAACGGTCGGAATTTTGGGTTGCAAGCCCGCGACGGACGAGGATTTTTATACCGAATACAACGACCTCATTCTGCACGTCAAAGTCGTCGGCGGTGTGGAAGAAGCGGTCGATTTTATCAACGAGCACAACACGGGACACTCCGAGTCGATCCTGACGCAAAGCATTGCAAACGCAGAATACTTTACCTCCCGCGTCGACGCGGCGGCAGTGTATGTCAACGCGTCCACCCGTTTTACCGACGGCGGCGAGTTCGGCTTCGGTGCGGAGATCGGCATCTCCACCCAAAAGATGCACGCCAGAGGCCCGATGGGACTTTCGGCGCTGACGACGGTCAAGTACATCGTCGAAGGAAACGGACAGGTGAGGTAGGTGACGCCGTTGGCGTCAATGAAGTTTGACGCTGTTGCGTCAAAATGAAGTTGCGGCTTGCGCCGCAAATGAAGAGCAAGCTGCGCTTGCAATGAAGTTACGCACCCGTCCGCGTTGCGGACTATTCGTGCGCAAACGGAGAGTTGTTTACGTATGGTGATTTTCCGCGGGAACGGGTGAGGTGACGCCGTTGGCGTCAATGAAGTTTGACGCTTTCGCGTCAAAATGAAGTTGCGACTTGCGCCGCAAATGAAGAGCAAGCGATGCTTGCAATGAAGTTACGCACCCGTCCGCGTTGCGGACTATTCGTGCGCAAACGGAGAGTTGTTTACGTATGGTGATTTTCCGCGGGCAAACAACTTAACGTTTGCGCGCCGTGCGCGCAACATCGTTTGTCGCGTAAGCGACAACTTCATTGCCCGTAGGGCACTTCATTTGTCCGCAAGGACAACTTCATTTGCGGCATAGCCGCAACTTCATATGTGCGCAAGCACGGCACTCCGTTTTTTCATAAAAAATCACCCGCGCACATACACTTTTTCCGGGTGATTTTATGTTACAAGGGCTTTTAACGTTATTTTCCCGCTTTTTCGGCTTGTTTCTGCGCGTGTCGGGGGTGCAGTCGTTTCCTCCGCCGCTGCCAAAGGACAAGGAACGCGAGCTGTTTTTGCGTGCGCATGCGGGCGACGCGGAAGCGCGCAACACGCTCATCGAGCACAATCTGCGTCTGGTGGCGCACATCGTCAAAAAATACTATCTTTCCTACCGCGACCAGGAGGACCTGCTTTCGGTCGGAACGATCGGGCTGATCAAAGCGATCGACAGCTTTGACGTGCAAAACGGTGCAAGGTTTGCGACCTATGCGGGCAAATGCCTGCAAAACGAGATCCTCATGTATTTCCGCGCGCAAAAAAAGCATGCGCAGGAGACGTCGATCAACGAGCCCGTGGATGTCGACAAAGAAGGAAACCCGCTGACGTATCTGGATGTTTTGTCGGACGACGAGGATATCATCGAAACGCTGGACACCAAGATCAAGCATGCAGGAATCTACCGTGCGGTGCGCGAGGTGCTGGACGAGCGCGAAAAAGCCGTGATCGTGTTGCGGTACGGACTCACCGAGGAAGGCAAAGCGTATGCACAGCGCGAGGTGGCATCCCGCCTGGGCATCTCACGCTCCTACGTGTCGCGCATCGAAAAAGCCGCACTCGAAAAAATCAAAAAATATCTCGGAGAAACGTAAAACAGTACTTGCCAAATGCATCCGAATATAGTATAATGGCTGTGTAAAACAACAGGAGAAACAAAAAAACATGTTTTATTATCTTTTGACATTTCTGATCAGTATGGTGCCCGTCATCGAGCTTCGCGGCGCAATTCCGTTCGGCATCGGCTACGGTCTCAACGAGATGCTGGTCATTTTGATTGCGATCGTGGGCAATATGGTTCCCATTCCGTTTCTGGTGCTGTTTGGCGGCAAGGTGCTCGGTTGGCTGGCAAAGTTTCCCCGTTTGGGCAAACCGTTCCGCAAGATTCTGAAAATCGGCGAGAAAAAAGTCGCAAAAATGCACAAAACGCTGTTTTGGGGCTTGTTTGTCTTCGTCGCAATCCCTCTCCCCGGCACAGGCGCTTGGACAGGTGCGTTGATCTCGATCATTTTGGGATTGGATCTCAAGCGCGCCGTTCCTCCCATTACGCTCGGCGTAGTGACGGCAGGCTTGATCATGCTGATCCTGTCGGTCACCGCAAGAGGCGTGTTTGAACTGTTGATATAAAAAAATTGTTTCATAAAAAAACTTTTTTAAAGAGGTAAAAACACTATGGCAAAGTTTCAGATCGGCGTTATGACAGACTCATTCAAGCTCCCGTTTGAGCAGGGGCTTGCAAAAGCAGCCAAGGTCGGCGCGCAGGGCATTCAGCTCTACGTCGTGGACGGCGAAATGAAGTACGATACCTTTGATGACGCCAAGGTTGCGCGCGTCCGCGGACTGCTGGAGCAAAACAATCTCGTCATCTCCGCACTCTGCGGTGACTTCGGCGGTCACGGCTTTGAGCGTGCGGACGAAAACGCATGGAAAATCCCCGCATCCAAGGCGGTTGCAGACCTCGCGGTCCGTTTGGGCACCAAGGTTGTCACCACGCACATCGGCGTTGTTCCCGAGGACAAAAACGATCCCGCAAAAGCAGATACTTCCTGCGAGGCATATGCAAACATGGTTGCGGCATGCCGTGAGATCGGCGATTATGCCGCTTCCGTCGGCGTGACGTTTGCGATCGAGACCGGTCCCGAGCCCGCAGAAAGACTCAAGGCATTCCTTGACGATGTCGGCAGCAAGGGCTTCGGCGTCAACATGGACCCCGCAAACCTCGTCATGTGCACGGGCACCGATCCCGTTGCGGCTGTTTATACATTGGGCGACTACATCGTGCACACCCATGCAAAGGACGGCAAGGGCTTTATCATCGATCCCCGCAAGGTATACACCTTCTTTGCGGAAGGCGGCATCGAGGACCTGCGTCTGTCCGACTATTTCCTGGAAGTTCCGCTCGGCGAGGGCAACGTGCCGTTTGACGCGTACCTCAAAGCGCTGGAAGACATCGGCTACAAGGGCTTCTTGACCGTAGAGCGCGAGTGCGGCGACGATCCGTACGCAGATATCCAGATGGCGGTCAACTTCCTCAAAGAAAAGATCAAGTACAAGATCGGCTTTATCGACTACTTCCTGGAAGAGTGGCACGCGCTCAACTACCCGCAGTTTATCCGCGAGGCAGATCCCGACGGCGACTTTGTCGTTTCTTATGCGTATGCCGAGCTGGACAAAAAAGAAGGCGGCACGATGACCACCGACGAATACTGCGCAAAATTCGGCATTCAGCGTTGTGAGTCCATCGAAGAAGTCGTCGAAAAGAGCGACTGCATCGTCGTGATGAGCCCCGACAACCCCGAGCGTCACTGGGATCTCTGCCAGTTGCCTCTGCGCAGCGGCAAGCCCGTCTACGTTGACAAAACGTTTGCACTCTCTAAGCAGATCGCAAAGGATCTGGTCGCTTTGGGCGAGGAATCGGGCACGCCCTTCTTCTCCTCCTCCGCACTGCGTTTTGCAGACGAGTTGGCACCCCTGTCCCGCGAGGGCATCGTGTTTATCAACTCCCGCGGCCCCGGCAACTTTGACACCTACGCAATCCACCAGCTCGAGCCGATGCTCATGCTGATGGGCAGCAACGTCAGCCGCGTCATGTCTGTCGGCAGCGGCAAATACGAGTCTCTGGTACTGCAGTTTGCAGACGGCAGAAGCGCTGTCATGTCTCACTACGGCTGGAACGGCGGCATCGACTTTGAGTTCACCGCAAGCTACGCAGACGGCACCAACGTCAAGATTCCGCAGATGTCCAACAATTTCCCCAACTTTATGAAAGCACTGCTTGACTTCTTCCGCACCGGCAAGATCTACGCGGCTCACGATGAGACCGTTGCGATCATGGCAGTCATCGAAGCGGGCAACCGCGCTCTGCAGACGCCCGGCGTTTGGGTAGAGGTATAATGAAAAAAGGACTTTTGCTGTACACCGGCTATTGGGGCTACAGCGGAAACAAATACTACAATCCGACCGATGAGGAGCTGAAAATGCTCCTCTCGGCAAGCAAGGAAATTTTGCTCATCCCCATCGCGGCGTTTAACCGCTACCGCGACGAAAGCGGAAACGAAAAGCAGGTGCTGGACGAGCATACGCTGGACGGGCTGACCGCCGACATGGTGGGCGACCCCAACATGCTCGAGACGATCAAGAGCGAGTATGCGCCCCGAATCGAAACGTATACCAAAGCCAATTTCCATATCGACGACTTTGTCGAGGATGCGGCGGATTACGCAAGACGCCTGATCGCGCTGGAGCCGAGCGTCAAGCTGTGGTTCTCCGTTCCGCACGAGGGCTGTCTGCACGCGCTGACCTATCATTTCTCCGACCTTTGGGTGTATGCGGTGCGCAGATTCAAAGAGGTCGTCGGACAAGAGATCTGGGACAAGCACGTCAGCGGCGTGTATTTTGCGTTGGAAGACATCGTCACGGCGTATTACACCAAGTTTGACACGTCCTGCCCCGAAGAAGATTTCCATAACCCGATCGTGCGCGCGATGCACAAAGTCTCCGACGAAGTGCACAAGTACGGCAAGGAATTTTTGTGGATTCCCTACTACGATGCCGCGGCAAGCTCGCATGTCAACCTCGGTCACGTGCTCAACCGCACGGATATCTTTGACACGGCGATCATTCAGCCGTCGTACTTCTTCCACGAAGTGCGAAAGCCGGGCTTGGAAATGGTACGCCGCAGTGTCGAACAGCAACAGGTCATCGACACAGACGGCAGTGTGATCGGCGGCGAAAAGACCTCCAAAACCGTATTGGGCTTTGAAATGGAGATCGACTCGCAGTTTTTTGACAAAGAAGACTACCACGAGCGCTACTTTGCATACGAAGAAGCGTTTGGCCACCTGGTCGGCAAGTACCCGACCGCGTATTACGCAGGATGCCCCGATACGGCAGTCAAGCTGTATGAATTGATGGGTAATTTTTTAAACGGTTAAACAATCAAAGGGGCTTTATTCCAAAAGCCCCTTTTGCTCTTTTCTCCCGAAAGCGAAAGCTTTCGGCACTAAAAATTTTTTGGAGATTCTTTAAGCTCGCCGAAGGCGAGGTTTGAACCTTTTACGGAGGTCACATATGGCAGGATGCGGAAGAATTGAACAGTTATTGACAGAAGAGCTGATCCAGTTGGAGCAGGAAGGCAGAGAGATCGACCGCGCGTATTGGCAAAACAAGATCGCCGCGTGCGGAACGGACAAGGCAAAGCTGTTGGCAGTCTATGACAAGCTGACGGCACTGCCGATGCGCGCGGATTTTGCGTACGCCGAGCCGACGGCGCTGAGTGAGATCAAAAAAGAAAGCAACGTTTCGGCGTTGGAATCGGACCAATACGTTCCGGTCGACGACACGTATTTCAGCGGTGCGTGGCTGGGCAGATGCATCGGCTGTGCGTGGGGACAGCCCTGCGAGGGCTGGCGTCACCCCGCGATCGTCGAGTGGTACAAAAACGCGGGCAAATACCCCGTTCGCTCGTATTTTCCCACCGTTTCGGGCGACAAACGCAACGAGCGCGAAAGCTCGGACGAAAAGCTGTGCGGCATGCCGCCGGACGACGACACGCGCTTTACGGTGCTCAACTACCTGCTTCTCAAAGAAAAAGGCTACGCGATCGACGCATATGACATCGGCAACATGTGGTCATACCGCGTGCCGTTCCGCAACGTGTTTACCGCGGAGTCGCAGGCGTACCTCAATTTTATCAACTGCGAGGACATCTGGCCTTGGGGCAAGCCCGAAAATGCAGCGGAGGTCATGGAAAAAGCGCAGACCGCGACCTACCTCAACCCCTACCGCGAGTGGATCGGCGCACAGATTCGCGCGGACGCGTTTGGTTACGTGGCGGCAGGCATGCCGATCCTCGCATCCGAGCTGGCGTACGTCGACGCGTCGTTCTCGCACGTCAAAAACGGTATCTACGGCGAGATGTTCTTTGCCGCAATGATTGCCGCGGCATTTGTCCATAAAGACGCACACAAGTGCTTTGACATCGCGCTGGCGACGATTCCCCAAAAGAGCCGTTTTGCCGAGGAAGTGCTGTGGGCAAAGCACCTTGCGGAAACCTGCGAAACGCGCGAGGAGCTGATGGAGAAAATTCTCGCACCGTCGGAGAAATACAACGGCGTGCACACGATCAACAACGCGACGTTCTGCATCGCGGCGATCATGCGCTATCCCGAAGATTTCCGAAACGCGGTCGCGTTTGCCGTGGAATGCGGCATGGACACCGATTGCAACGGCGCGACGGTCGGCTCGTTTATGGGCGCGTTGCTGGGCGAACAAGGCATTCCCGTCGATCTGTCCGACGCGATCAAGGACACCTTCAGCGTCGGCGTCGCACCGTACGACAACTACTCGATCCGCGCGTTTGCAAAAGAAGTCAAATCCCTGCGCGAGCAGTTGAATTCTCTTTAAGGGGCGCCGCCCCTT
>JAFQII010000254.1 GCA_017397605.1 Clostridia bacterium | reverse complement strand
GAAGCTTCGCAAAACCGCAAAAAGCTCACCGCTTCCCGAGTTTAACTATGTGATCTTTGACGCCGAGACGCAATCGGTGGGCGAGTTTGAAGAAGCAACGTTTGCGTTGCCGTATCTTTGGGACAACAAGGTCATAGAGATCCGCAATTTGCTTCCCAACAAGGTTTCTGCGGATGACGGCGAATACTACGCACGCATTTTTGAAACACTGCCCGAGTATCTGACCGTACTGATTCTGCTTCGTGCGGGAGAATACGGGGGTGCCAAGACAAACAATGACAGCAAAAAAGCGGAAACCGAAAAGAAAAACGGCTTCAAGACCTTGCTCAAGTCCGTCGAGGAAAACGGGCTTGCCGTGGAATTTGAGCCCGAACGCGGTGAGAAGCTGAACAACTGGGTTGCCAAGCATTTTGCGGCGAGGGGCGTTAAAATCGCACCGAATCTTCCGTCTTTTCTCGTTTCGTATTGCGGGACGGATATGTATACATTACAAGGCGAGATCGGCAAGCTTTGCGATGCGTATGAGGGCAAGCCGCTGACCGACCGTGATGCGGTCAAATACTGCTGTGCCAACGAGAGCTATGTGTTTTTTGACGTGGCGGCATGTATGAACCGTCACGATCTTGTCGGTGCAAAGCGTATCCTTTCGGGGTTGCGCCTTACGCCGGAAACCGTGCCGATGGCAATGGGTTATCTTGCCTCCAACTATCAGCTTATGGTCTTGGTCAAGGCGGCAATGGACAGCGGTAAGACGGCGTCGCAGATCGCCGCAGAGCACAAGTCGATTCCCGCATGGAAGATCAGCAAAGCGCTCAACTCCCTTTGCAACAGCGATGCATCGTTTTTAAACGAGACGGTTGCGGAGATCGCGGCGGCAGACACCAAGCTCAAAAACATGCGCGGCAATCCCGCGGCAATTCTGGAACTGTTGATCTACAAGATCTGTATGTATGGCAAATAAGATGAGGCTCCGCCATCCCGTAGCGGTGGAGGGGAAATATGATAAAATAAGGCTTTCCAATCTGATCGAGACGCCGATCATTGTGCTGGGCGGCTTTTCGGTGTTTCACGATGCGCAGAAAAAAGCTCTGCTCAAGCGCATCTGCACCGAAAACGGATTGATCCTGCTGGCGGACAGTGACCGCGCAGGAACATTTATCCGTTCCAAGCTCAAGGGAATCCTGACGGAAGGGAACGTCTATCAGGTCTATGCGCCGCAGCTTGCGGGCAAGGAACGCCGCAAGCAAACACCTTCCGCCGACGGGCTTCTGGGTGTGGAAGGTATCGACTGCGAGACCCTGCGTGAGGTACTTGCACCCTTTGAGGTGGGTGCAGGGGAACCCGTACTTGCGGGGATTACCAAAGCGATGTGGTATGCCGACGGCTTTTCGGGCGGTGAAGGTTCTTCCGAACGCCGCAAGCAGCTTGCAAAAGCGCTCGGTCTGCCCGACAACCTGTCCTCGGGTGCGCTTTTGGAGGCGGTCAATCTGACCTGCTCGGTCGAACGATATGAGAAAGCGAAGCAGTCGTTATGAAAACGGTTTGTATCTATACGCTCGGTTGCCGTGTCAATCAGTACGAGTCCGTTGCGATCGCAGAAGCCTTGCAAACGCGCGGTTATACGATCACCAAGGATGATACGGCATGCGATTATTACATTCTCAATACCTGCTCTGTAACGGGCGAGAGCCAGCGCCAGAGCAGACAGCTTGCCAGACGGTTTGCGTCGCGCGGCAAAACGGCAGTGTTGGGATGTGCGTCACAAAATCAAAAAGAAGACTTTTTGTCGATCGACGGCGTGTTTTATGTCGGAGGATGCTCGGACAAAATGAACGTGGTCGAGGCGGTTGAGCAAGCGTGCGAAGCCGATCACGTTGCGGACATGCGGGGTGCTTTGTACGAGCCGATGCGGGTTTGCGGAACAAGCGATTTGTTTTCCACCTGCCGTGCATTTATCAAGATTCAGGACGGATGCAACGGAGTTTGCACCTATTGCATCATCCCGACGCTTCGTGGAAAATCGCGTACGCGTCCCGCGGATGAGATCGTAGAGGAAGCGAGGCGCCTGGTGCGCGCGGGCTACCGCGAGATCGTGCTGACGGGAATCGAAACGTCTGCGTACGGTACAAAACCGCTTGCAGAGCTGATCGTGCGGCTGGGTGCACTCAAGGAAGAGGGGCTTGCGCGCGTGCGTTTGGGCTCCTTGTCGCTCGGAACAATCGGCGAGACGTTTTTGAACGCGATCGCGGCATCGCAAAACTTTATGCCGCATCTGCATTTGTCTCTGCAATCGGGCTCGACGCGTGTGCTCGGAATCATGCGCCGTCCGTATACGAGAGAACTTGCGCTCGCCAAAATTGCACTTGTGCGCGAGAAACTGCCGCATGTGCAGATCAGCGCGGATATGATTACGGGTTTCCCCACAGAGACGGAAGAAGAGTATCTCGAGACGGAGCGATTTGTGGTGGAGTCGGGATTGATGCACGTGCATGCGTTCCCGTATTCCGAGCGCGAGGGAACGCCTGCCGCGACGATGGAGGGCGCTGTCCCCAAAGAGGTGCGCAAGGAACGCTGTGCAAGGCTGAACGCGGTCTCTGCCGCCTGCCGGGACGGAATCCTGTCGTCCTTTGAGGGGAAAACGGTGCGCGTTTTGGTCGAACGAATCAAAAAAGGCATGGCGAACGGCCATACCGAAGAGTTTTTGGAGTGTGTTTTTCCTGCGGAAAACGCATCTGTAGGAGCAATCGTTTCGGTCGCTGTCAGCGGCCATGAAAACGTTCACTTGGTTGGAAAGGAACTTACAAGATGAACGAAGAACTGTTTGTAGAACAAAATATCCCCGCAAAGAGCGAGGAGGCATTGTTTTTGGAACAATATTTTTCTCCCGACGGTGTCGGCACAAAGATGATGACTCCGATCACCAAGCTGGATATTTGCAATGACCGCATTGCAAATGCATTCAAGCTGTTCTTGGACTCTGTGGAGGTGGGGGAGACCTTTACCGTTATGGAGCTTTTGACCACGCCCGAAATGGTGTACGGCAAATCGGAGCTGATTGCCAAGCAGGGGGATGCGGTCTATTTGTTGACCGAGCCCGTCTCCGATCCGCGCTTGCAGCGTTCCTTGCTGCAGACCTCTGCCGCAGGGCTTTGCGGGCTTTTGCAGGCGACGCGCGGCGTGGAATTGGATCTGCCTGCCGGCATGACGCTTGCTCAGCTTGCAAACAAGCGCATGCTCATTTTGCGCGAGCGTGACGGCGAGCGTTTTTGCAAAACCAACATCGTCAAAATGATCCGCATCGGCAGCCTTTGCCCCGACCGCTTGCGTATCAAACGCGGCCTTGAGATTCTTGCCGATTATCCTCTTTCGGGCCTGCTGCCGACGGAAGCGGTTTCGCTGACGGTAGACGGAGCAGAGGTTGACTGGTTTGAGCAGGCGTTTGCGGGTGCGCTGGGATTTGCGTGCTGTGCGGCGCTTCCGGGGGAGTTCTTTGTCAATCTTCCTGCCGATCTTGCGCAGGATGCATTCTTGGCAGGTGCGCTCGGCTTGTTTACCGCAATGATGCATTACCGCTTCGGATTGCCTGCAATGCGCTACGCCTCCAACGGAAAAAGCGGCTTGGTCGTTCCGCGTCCGCAGGTGAATGCGGGTGATTGCATCTACGCGTTCCGTCCCAAATACGGCGGAGCTGAAAACCGTCCGTTGCCCGTCGAGCTGATCAAGCTTCAAAAGTATCTGATGGATTCCGTGCGCGCAGGCAAAATCAAAAGCGTCCTTCCGCTTAAGAAGAACGCTTCCGAGATGATGCAGCGATTGGGCGGCGGAGACTTGGAATACGTCGCCGAACGTGATTTTCCGACCGAGGGATTTGCAATGCTTGCGATTCTTCCCGGCGGAGCCGACGTGCCCGGAACCAAGATGGGCAGTTTTGTACCGAAATCAGTCGATGTGGTCTAAGATCTGACCGATGTTGTCCAAGATGATGTCTGCACGGTTTTCGTCGTTGACGTCATCCATGGAGGTTTCGCCCGTGAGGACCAATACGGACAGCAAGCCGTTTTTCTTGCCGAGCGCGATGTCGGTATAGAGTCTGTCTCCGACGATCGCGGTCTTTGCGCGCGGGATGCCGAAAAGGTGCTCAATCATGTTGGCGGTTTCCGCTTCGGGCTTGCCAAAATATTTGGGCAACACGCCTGTGCAGGAAGTAATCAACGCACAGATTGCACCGCTGTCGGGCAGGATCGCACCGCCTTCCATCGGGCAGACAAAATCGGGATGCGTGGAGTAGAAGGTTGCACCCTTGCGGATCAGATTGCATGCGATGTCAAGCTTTTCGTATACCAGAGTCGTGTCAAAGGATGCGACGACGATTTCTGCGGTTTCTGCCGTTTTGCGGTCGGCGCCGTTGGTCAGGTTGATGCCTTCTGCGCGGAACGCCTCTTCCAGGGCGGGCGTGCCGACCAGATAAACGGGTGTGTCGGGGTGATGAAGCTTGAGGTATGCGCTCGTCACGTCTCCCGAGGTTACGATATCCTCGCGTGTAGCGGCAAAACCCATGCGGTTGAGACGCTCAACGTAGATCTGCGGATTGCGGGATGCGTTGTTGGTGAAAAAGATCACACGCTTGCCTTTTTCGCGGGCAACCTTGACAAAACGCAGAGCTTCTTCAAAAACCTGCTCGCCCAAGTAAATTGTGCCGTCCATGTCCAGCACAAACAATTCTATGTCGTTTAATCTTTTCATATTTTAATATCCTTTCGTTTGTTTCCAAGCAAAGTATATCACAAACAGCGGGAGAATGCAAGTACAAGGAGGAAAAACACCATGGGCAAAAAATATTACATCTCCGTCGATCTGGAGGGTGTTGCCTGCACGATCGGTGCATACGGTCAAGGCCTTGCCGCGGGAACGCCGGGTTATACGTATGCATGTGCACAGGGGACACGCGAGGCCGTTGCGGCGGCAAATGCGTTGTTTGATTGCGGTGCGGAAGAGGTATACGTCTGGGATTGCCACGGAACGGGCTTTAACCTCGATTACCGCGCGTTTGACGAGCGTGTCAAATTTATCCTCGGTGCGGGCAGCCGCAAGCGTTTTCCGGGACTGGATGAGACGTTTGCGGGCGTGCTGTTCATCGGCTATCATGCGTATGACGCAAAGGATGCGACGCTTTGCCATGTGTATTCCTCTGCGACGTATACGTCTGTCAAGATCAACGGCGAGCCCGTAGGTGAATTGCAGATCGACGCATCGATCGCGGGCAAAAAGGG
>JAFQII010000253.1 GCA_017397605.1 Clostridia bacterium | reverse complement strand
GAAAGTGTCATAGTGGGTTACATACTTTGAGAAAGGTAATACCCGCCGAAAGAATTAACCGCATCGTTCTTCGGCTCGTTATGTGAAGTTTTTGCTTGCGCAAAAGTGAAGTTGCTCGTTTTGCTCGCAGTGAAGTTTGGGCTGACACCCAAGTGAAGTTAAGTTTGCCCACTTCGCCGTAGGCGAAACTTCTCTGTCCAAAGGACAACTTCACTATCGAAAATAACTTCACTTGCCCGTTAGGGCAAACTTAGTTGAGGCGCACTTCCTTACGGAGTGCGCCTCTCTCGACCTCATTTGCCGCTTTGCGGCAACACCGCGGTGATGCGGAATGAATGCGTGTCGTCCGACGAGGCGGCGATTTTTCCGCCGTGGGAATGCACGATCGCTTTGGCAATCGACAGTCCGATGCCGTGACCGCCCGTTTTGGAGTTGCGCGACGGGTCGGTGCGGTAAAAACGGTCAAACACGCGCCCGAGCGTGGCGGGATCGATCGGCATGGCTGTGGTGTTGTACACGGTCAGCACCGCCGAATGTCCTTGCTGAAACAGCTTGAGCGACACCGTTCCTCCGCGCGGAGAGTATTTGAGCGCGTTGTCCAAAAGAATCGACACCAGCTGGCGGATCGCCTTGTCGTTGCCCTTGACGGTCATCATCGGCAGAATGTCGCAGATCCATGTTTTGTCATCCGCGAGCGCGACCGCACGGAACGGCTCTGCCGTCTCGCGGACGGTCTCCGAAATGGGAAACTCCACCATCGGAACGGATTGCTCCGATTCTTCCATGCGGGCAAGATAGACGAGGTCGTTTGTCAACGCAGTTAAGCGCTTGGTCTGCCTTCGGATGTCGTCGAGCGACTCGTTGGACTCCATCTCCATTTCGAGAATGTCGACGTTGGCGCCGATGATCGTCAGCGGGGTTTTGATCTCGTGGCCCGCGTCGGTGATAAAGCGCTTTTGCTTTTCGTAGCTCTCCGCGATCGGGCGGATGATGCGCGACGCAAAGAACGTAAAGACCAACAGCACCAGCAAAAAGCCGACGGCGGCAATGCTGACGCTGACTGTGAGAAATGTGTCAAATGCGTGAAGCTGGTTTTTGCAATCCAAAAAGATCACGCGCGTACCCGCGTCCTCGCGGATGCGCAGGTAGCGGAACGTGCCGACAAATCCGCGTGCGCCTTTTTTGGAAAAGGCTTCGCTTGCAAACTCCGCGGCTTGCTCTCCAACCGCGCCGACATGGCTCACGTCGGAGAACAAAAGATTGCCTTTTTCGTCAAGCAGTACCGAAAAATAATGCGTATCCGCCTGCTCGTCGGCAAACGGCTTGCCGTGCGGTGGTTTTTCGGGCAGGAAAAGCTTTTCTCTTGCGGGGAGCGGGAGCGGCGTCTCGGCAAGTGTGTCCAGCGTCCTGTCCGCCTCGCGCACGATGGAGGAATAGTTGACGACGTTCATGCCGATGACCAGGACGGTCAAGAGCAATAATACGGAGGTCATCGTCAACAAGATCAGCTTGATCTTGAGCTTTTTGATCATTCGGTGATTTCCAGCGAGTAGCCCGCGTTACGCGAGGCGCGGATGCTCACGTTTGCCTGCAAGGCGTTCAGTTTTTTGCGCAGGTAGGAAACGTATACCCACACCACGTTGATCTCCGCGTTGCTGTCAAAGCCCCAGATTTTTTCCATAAAACGTTCTGCCGAGATGAGTCTGTGCGGGTTGGACATCAGCATCTCCAGCATCTGAAACTCCTTGTTTGCCAGACGCAGACTGCCCGTGGGGGTGTACAGCTCGTAGCTTGCGCGGTCCAACGTCAGATTGCCGTAGGTCAGACGCGAGTCGGCAGACACCTGCGTGCGCGTGATCGCGCGGATGCTGGCGAGCAGCTCGGGCGTCTCAAACGGCTTGGTCAGGTAGTAGTTTGCACCGCTGTCCAATCCGTAGACCTTGTCGTCCACCTCGGCTTTTGCCGTCAGGATCAGCACGGGAATATTGTTCCCGCGGGAGCGCAGCTCCTTGAGCACGCTGATACCGTCCATACCGGGCATCATCACGTCCAACACCGCCACGTCGTAGTTGCCTGTCTCCAGATACTCCAACGCGTCGATGCCGTTGTGCACCGCATCTGCGGAATAATGATTCTTTTCAAAAATCTTGACGAGTGCGCGTGCAAGCGAAAGCTCGTCTTCGGCAAGCAGGATTCTCATAGGCTTTTTTCCTCCGTTGCATACATGATAGCACAAAAAATAAGCAAATGCAACAATATTTTGTAAACAGTCGTATACGTTGTTTTTATCGTAGCATACTGACATTAAGCAAGCATAAAACACCCCCTTTTGAGTGTATTTTAACACTTGGGCGTATACTTGTGGCACAAAAAAGCAAAAAGGGAATGATACAGACATGAAAAAGGTTTTGCTCATTTTGACGGCGCTGTGCCTTGCGCTGTGCGGCTGTGTGCAAAAGGGGAACGTATCGGACGCATCGGGCACGGATACGTCGGGTACTGCGGACGCGTTTGGAGAGACGCTTTCCGTGGGGGATCTGTACGGAAACGTTCCGCAGGAGAACGACCTGACGGTCACATACGTTTCGGGCACGGAGGGGTGCTATACGCTGACGGAGGACACGCTGACCTTTGCGGGCGCGGCGGAGGATACGGTGTACGCCGTAAGCGGCACGTTTGTCGGCAGGATCGTCATCGACGCGGGGGAATACAAATTTGATCTGGAGCTTTGCGGACTGTCGCTGGCGTGCGGGACGGACGTTCCGATTACGGTGACGGGCGGGGACGAGGTTTCGCTCACTGCCAAAAAAGGGACGGAGAACTTTGTGTACGACAAACGCGAAGCGGTCGGGGTAGACGGTATTTCGGGTGCGATACAT
>JAFQII010000252.1 GCA_017397605.1 Clostridia bacterium | reverse complement strand
TTGTCAATAGGAAAATGAAAAATTTTTGTGTTTTTTTAATTCTTCAGCCAGGCGTCCATGGCCGCAAGGCGTTCTTCCCAGAATTGCCGCATGCGGTCGGTACTCATTCCGTGCACGGGGACGGAAGGGTAGAGCAGACGTTCTGCGGTAAACAAGCCTTTTTCGATATGATTGAACGAAGTGACAAAGCGTGATTCCAGCGCGTCGATGTTCAGGATCGTCTTGCGGAGTTCTTTGTAGCGCGCTTTGATCTCTGCACCGAACATGTTGCACAGACGTGCCCAAAGCAGATTGTCTCCCGTATACAGCACAGAACCGTTTTCTCCCGCTTGCGCAATGCCTTGACTGCCGCTGTACAGCGCGCCGAAAGCGTTGATGCCAAACGCGGTGTTGAGGCTGTCAAATGCAAATGAAGGGAGCCAGTGAATGCCGTCTGCCGTCAGCCAGACCGTTTCTGCGGTGTCGCCGTGCGACAGTCCAAAGAATTGCGTCAGCAGAAAATAGTCGATCAAAACGCCAGGATCGCTATATTGCGAGAGCTGTTCCCGAAATGCCGCGTCTTTTGCGTCGCGGACGAAGATGTTAAAGCCGTCAAAGCTTTCGGTTGCCCACAAAACCTCGTCCGTCGAGCAGGAAAGCACCTCAAAATCGCCGTTCTCATAAGAAGGGCGGGACGCAAACGAACAGCCGTCGCCGTCATTTTTTGCTTGCAACACTGCCGTCGGACTGCCGTGATATCCGCTGTAGGCATATTTCCATCCGTCAGCGGGGGCAGTCAGCGCAAAAACACCGAGGTAGGTGCCGTCGAGGTACAACTGCACGGGAATACTGCCGTATGCTTCCGCAGGCATCCAGTCCTTATCGGACCGCGTTTCCGCACAGGCGTGCCAAAGCTTTTCTGCGACGCTTGCGCGCGTCAGCGTGGGGTCGGGAACGCAGGGCTCCAATGCGTAGCTTGCACGCTCGCCCCAGCCCAGATCGACCGCGTAGCTGTCTCCGTTTTCGTTTTGCAGATGCAGATTGTATGCGCGCTTGTCTCCGGCGGTACGCGTTGTCAGCGTACCGATGCAGGAAAAACGAAGCTCGCCGTCCGTGTACAAAAATGCACCTTCGGTCGTTGCGTACAGCTTGGCAAGCTTCGATTGGTTTCCGACGTCGCGTGCTTCCAGAATACCGCAGGTTTTGCAGATGCGGTATTCCTCACCGCCCTCTGTCAGCGTGGGCTGTACACCCGTCTGCCATGTGCCGAATTCGTGCGCACCCTCGGCCTTGTAGTCCGAGTAATAGGTATCACCGCAATCGCAGGCATGGATGGTATATCCGATCGTTTTGCAGGTCGGCGCAATGACCGTCAGCGCGTATGCGTGCACATGCGCCTGACAGCTGCACAGCATACTGAGCAAAAGGATAAAGCTCAAAAAGAGCGAGACTGTTTGTTTCATAGCGGTTTCTCCCGCTTTTTGACCGTGCGGACGAGCCAGACGATGATAAAGATCACCAAGCCAAAGCCTGCCGCCGCGCTGATGTAATAACCGATTGTAACCGCGTCGAGCCCCGTTTGCCCGGGTGCGCTTTGCAATTGCGCAAGCTCGTTTGCGATCGACTCTGCGACTTCTTCGTTTGCCTCGACCGGCTTGTAGAGCAAGCCGCCGATGACCAGCCCTTCGTCACTCTCTTCGTATGTAAATGCGGCAGCTTCGCCGCCGTTGACAGCGATATAAATATTGCCGTTATAAATGCCGTATCGGATCGGGTTGTGTACCGAACCGATAAACTGATAGCCGCCGCCGTCGTCAAACAGGTTGTAGCCGACGTTCAGCCCGCCTTCGGAGAAATACCACGAGCCTTGGATATACGTCTCTCCCGTGTGGATCGGCGAGACGCCGAGTCCTGCGCACCCGCACAAAACGAGAGCGCAAACGGCAAGCAATATCAAAATGCCTTTGATTTTCATGTTTTTTTGTCCCCTTTGCTTGGTCATGGTTTCATTATACTCCACGTATCAGTATTTGTCAACGCAAAAAAATGAACTTTTTTGTCGGATATAAAAAGCGTAAGGGCGCGCATCGCGCGTCCGCAGCCGTGGGTCCGATCAGACTTGTTGCTGCGGACGGGCAATGCCCGCCCCTGCATTCATTGTTATCTTCTTTTGAATTCTCTGAGGAAAGGATTGGTTGCGATCTCGTCGGACAGCGTCGTTTTTTCGTCGTGTCCGGGATAGACCGTATAGTCGCACGGAAGCTTGCAAAGCATCTGCAGCGATGCGCGCATGTCGTCCGCATCACCGCCAAAGTCCAGCGTACCGATGCCGCCCTTAAACAGCGTGTCGCCCGTAAACAGGTTGTCGTCAAACTGGTAGCACACGCTTCCCTTGGTGTGCCCCGGGGTGTGCAGGACGTAGAACGTAAATCCCGCAACCGTATAGCTGCCCTCTTTGTCAAACACGTAGTCCGCTTCTTCAAACGGGCGCGGATCATAAGGGATCAACGGAGAAAACATGTCGCGCTCGGTCAGACAGTGCGCGTCCGCACGGTGAATGCAGACGGGCGCGCGCTCACTGCGCAGGTCGCCCACGGCAAGAATATGGTCAAAATGCCCGTGCGTCAGGAGAATCAAACGGCAATGCGCTTTCATGCGGTGCAGTGCGTCCTGAATCAGCGTCAGATTGTCGCCCGGGTCGATGACGCAGGCGTCTCCCGTTTCTTTGTTTGCGATGATATAGCAGTTGGTGCTCAGCGTGCCGACGGTGACGCGGCGGATCTCGTAGTCGGTCATACATTTTTTCCTCTTTTGTGAATGTTTCGTGCGGATTGCGGCAAAGATAGAGACATGCAAGCAATCCCCTTTTGTTTATGATACCACAAACCAACGGGGGTTGTAAAGACTTTTTGCCAAAAAAATCGGAGGTATTCCCATGAGCGAAAAAGAACTTCTCTACCTGCAGGACGCGCTCGGCCACGAGCAGTTCCTCAAAGCACAGTGCACCGACTGTGCCGCCAAGCTGTCCGATCCCGAGCTGAAAAACCTTGCAAGCACCCTCGCCGCAAGCCACCAAGAGATTTTTAAGACGCTGTACAACGCGCTGTAAGGAGGAAAAAGAGCATGGATGACAAGAATCTGATGGAGAGCCTTCTCCAGACCACCAAGGGGATCAGCGATCTGTACCTGCACGGTACGATCGAGTCCGCCAACGAAAACGTCAGATGTGCGTTTGACTCGTCCTTAAACCGCACACTGCAGATGCAAAAGCAGATCTATGACAAAATGGTCGCCAAGGGCTGGTATACCAACCAGAACGCCGAGCAGACCAAGATCACGCAGGCAAGACAAAAGTTTGCAAATGGCTAAAAAAGGGGAGAAACCAAAAACGGTTTCTCCCTTTTGATCACAAAAAGATAACTGACATGATCGCGCAGCGATTACGATAAATTGCGTCTGCTTGCAAATCCGCAAAGCGGATATCATTGATTTCGGGCAAAAAGACACCGATTATAGTTTTGATCGCAGCGCGAGCGTCGCGATCAAAATTCGCGTCTGACGCGAACCCCGTAAGGGGCTCGCCTTGCGCGGAAGCAAGGCGGAAACCACTCAAAAGCACTCGTGCTTTTGAGTGAGAGCGCAGCGATCACCACTGGATACCCTCGTCCTCTTCCTCGTCCTCGGGCGGGGGAGGGGGTGCGGGCTTTTTCTTTTGCGCTTTTTTCGGTACCGCGGCAGGGTTTTTGCGCTTGGGGTCATAAAACACTTTGTCCGCCTTGTATAGCGTCGACAGAATAAACCAACGGAACGCCAATTCGATCACGTAGGCAATCGTAAAGCCTTTGGACGCAATGGACGGAACCGACAGCGCAAAGAACGCCGCCGAGTCGATCGCGTACAAAACCCAACTGCAACGCATTGCGGGGAACTTGTCGCTCGTCAGCGAGACGATGCACAGCGCTACAAAGCAAAACAGCAATACGACCGCGCCGAAGGCTGCAAGCGTATAAAAACCGGTCTCACGCGTGCGCACGATCATTTCGCGCGGGAGTGCGGACGAAAACGGAAAGAACAAGTCAAAGCCGAACAGCGCCAGCAATACGTTGATTGCCGTCACAGCTGAAATGCCCATCAAAGTCGATTTGCCGTTTTTGTATAATTCAAATGCGCTTTTGGTACCCATGGTTACAGTCCTTTTTTCTTGATAAAACCATTATACCACGCAAATGTGAATAAATCAAGTGCTATTTACGGCATTACCAAGCTGTCGATCATCCGCTTGGCATCCTCTGCGCTTTGCGCAAGGATCTGGTAACTGCACTGCCCGATCGTGGCGACAGCCAGCACCTTTCCTTTGTACTCCTCAAAAGCCGGCTCATACAGATAAAACGTACCGCCTTCAAACGTATATGCCTCGTCGTATTGCGAGGGCAGGCTTTCGCGCCGTCCCAAAACCACTTTAAAGAAATCGATCTGCTTCGTGTGGTATTCAAACTGCAAGGATAAATAATACCGCGTGTCTTCGTAGTTCGGCGGGGTGACAACGCCGTTTGCGCCGACCAGAACCAACAGCGTACGATCTTTGCCGTAAGAGCTCACTGTACCGCCGTCCCATGTCGGGTAATAAAAATCGTACTCCGTTTCCACCGCACGCATCGCCTGCGACAGCGTATCGAATGTGCCCGTGACAGGCTTGGGCAACTCGCTTGGCAACGACGGCGGGGCAGAAAGGATGACAGCGCCGAATGCAGGATCATTGACCGTCACAGCAGAAGACGTTTCCGAAACAGAGGAGTCTTCCGACTCGGTCCTGTCGATGATCTCAAAAAGCTTGTCGATGATCGACGGATCGTCGATCGCCAATGCAAAGGAAGTGCCGAGCGCGCACAGCGCGATGATGCACGCGGCGACCAAAACGGCGCGCCGTCCGACCGCAGGGCGTACATGATGTTGCGGGCGGATGCCCAACGCGTCCAGCGTTTCCGCTTTTGTTTTGCGCGGTGCGCGGTCAAACGTGTTTTTGATTTGTTTGCGGATGTGTTTCATACGGCTCCTCCTTGTCTTGATAATAGGCTTTGAGCTTGGCAAGCCCTCGTTGGTAGTGCTTTTCGGATGCCGAAACGGAGATCTCCAAAATCTGTGCGATCTCCTTGTGACGGCAGTTGCAATAAACGCGCAAGAGCACCACCTCGCGTTCCGTATCGCCCAAGGTCTGCAAGGCATCCATACAGATCACCTCGTCTTCCAGCGCGTCCTTGGCACAGGACAGCTCCGTTTGTGCCGCCATGTCCTCGCGCAAGGTCAGACGGCTTTGCTTTTTGACCAAATCCAACGCGCGGTTGCGCGCAATGGCAAGCACCCACGCTTTGGCATTTCCGCCGCGGTACGAGGAGGCGCACCGCAGGATCTCGCACAGCGTCTCCTGCGATACGTCCTCCGCATCCTCGCGGTTTTTGACTACCGACCATGCAACCGAGTAGATCTGTTTGTAGGCGCAGTCATAAATCACGCCGATCGCATTGCGGTCGCCGTGCGCGATGTCCCGTATCGCTTTTTTGATAAACAGATCCGATTGCATGCCGTTTCACCATGGTTTGTTTTTGATAGAATAACACAAGACGCTTGTGTTTGCAAGAGGAATTACGCGCGTACCAAGCTGTCGATGATGCGCTTTGCGTCTTCGATACTGCCCGCGACAAACTGATAGCCGCAGCCTTCGATGTCCGCATGCGCGATACAGCCCTGCTTACCCGTCACGACGTTTTCGTACGTTCTGAGATAAAACGTGTACTTGCCAAACGCGTACGCTTCGCATTCTTCTTCGGAATCACCCTTGCCCGTGTAGCCGAAATGGATCTTGAAATACTCCAACTGCGGCGTGTGGTAGTTAAACTGCAGCGACGCGTGTACCGTGGATGTACCCGTGGACATGTCGAGCACCGAAACGGGGTTGTGCAGAATGATCAGCATTGCACCGCCAAAGGTGTCGAGATGCCCCGCATCCCAAGAGGGATAATACAGCGGAACGTCGCTGTTGACCGCCAAAAGCGCGTCCGCAAGCGAGTCAAATTCGCCCGTGACGCATTCGCCCAGCGTGTCATCCCAAGCAGTAGAAGTCAAAACCACTCTGTCGGGACTGTAAGCATCCGTGACCGGCTGTTGTGTTTCGGGGACATTCGCACTTTCGGCTTGTGTAACCGTTTCATCTGCCGCGGGAGCATCCTCTGCGGATATTTCTGCTGATACATCTGTTGCGTTTTCACCTTCGGAAACCTCCTGCGCAATCGCAAACGTTCCGCCGACCAATGCAAACACCAAACAAAAAACCAATGCAAGTACGGTTGTTTTCTTCATACCAAATTCTCCTTTCTGTTTGTTTTCTCCGGAGTTCATAGTATAGTAGCACATCTGCCCATTTTTCGGACAAAATCATGCCAAACGTTTTTACCGTTTGACACCGCCCAGAGCAAAAATATACGAGTCCTCAAGGGTCGGAGCCACGGGAACAGAATGCTCGAATACAGGCGCTTCTGCAACGTAACGAATCTTCGGCTTGCCGTCTACGTATGCCACGGAGGTGACCACGGTGTCCTTTCGCAACTGTTCTTCCTCAAATGGCGTTCCCGTGTGCTCGTACAGCTTGCCTTCCACACGGTTGATAAACGCGCCCTTTTCGCCGAGGTACTTGACTTCACCTTGTTCCAAAACACAGATGTTGTTGCACAAATGCTCAATATCTGCCGTAATATGCGTGGAAAAGATAATCGTTCTCTCCATGGCAATTTTGGAAAGCAGATTCAAAAAGTACAGTCTCTCCTCGGGATCAAGCCCCGTTGTGGGCTCGTCGATGATCAATACCTTGGGGTCGCCGATCAAAGCCTGCGCAATACCTGCACGGCGTAACATACCGCCCGAGTATTTGCCCAAGCGTTTCTTTTCTTCGCCGACCAGACCGACCGTTTCGATCGCATTGGCAATCTTTTCTTTTCTCTCGGTTTTGTTTTTGATGCCTTTGAGAATGCAAACGTAATCCAAAAACTCGACAATGTTCATTCTCGGCATCAATTTTGTGCTTTGTGGAAGATATCCGAGCGAGGAACGGAACTCGTCTTTGTTTGCCTTTAACTCTTTTCCGTCAAAATAAATCTCGCCGTCGGTAGCGTCCATGATCGTTGCGACAATGCGCATTAACGTTGTCTTTCCTGCGCCGTTGCGCCCGATCAACCCGAAAATGCCCTGCCCGATCTCGATGTTCACACCATTCAGGGCTTTCTTTTTCCCTCTGGGATAGATTTTGGTTAGGTTCTTGATTTCAATTTTCATGTATATACTCCTCTCAATCATTAAATCCTTGATGCAGTTTTTCCCGTCTCAACAAAACGTACGTAACAACCAACATCACCAACGCCAATCCCAAGAACAAGATCCTGTTGTACGTCCAAAGCGGGCCTACCTTGTAATAATTCACCGGCACCTCGTCCCCGAGAAAATAGTTGGACAAGAAGGGGTCAAACAGACACTTCCGTATATCCTCATACCCTGAGTGAATATTGGTGTTCAGCGTGTTGAAAATGGTATACACCAAGATCCCCAAGCCCACGGGGGCATAACAGTTCTTCGTCGCCACACGCACCAGCAGGAACAACGACGCAAAGAACAAAATTGTCACAAACGCAGACACCGCCATGTATACCTTGTAATCATCTGGAATGACGATGGGAATCCGTATCTTCGTTTGGCTATTGGGGGTAAACTCCGTGTACTTGTAAAACACCACCAACATCCCCATGGGAATCAGGGTGTAAAGCAACACCGAGAAAAACTTGTAAAGCATCAGCTTCACCGTCTTCACCCCGCAGGTCAAGGCCAGCTCGATCTCGAAGTTATCATACAGCAAGAACGAAATGGGTAGAATCAGCAAAAACGGCACGAATAACTCCGTGTAGTCGATAAAACCCTTCTCCGGCAAAGCCGCAATCAATGGCGATGCTTCCCATACCCGGGAGACCACCACCATGAGAGCCGTCGCCAAGACGAGATAATATTTGTTTTTCCATAAAGAACGTAAGAATAGCATACTACCCTCCTAAACGTTACGCTTGCGGATACGGAAGTAGGAAATTCCCGCTCCCAAACCGATAAAACATATCAGACTGCAAAAGCCCAAAACGATATGGATCGGTTGATCATTATGTATGCTGAGAGCGCTTTTGTAGTAACCGGTGTCCGCCATTGCCGCATGTAGCCTCAATGCCCGGGGGAGCGGACTGAGATATCGTAAATATACCTGAACGATCGGCTCGTAGCTCATATGAAGCGTAAGCTGGCCCAAATAAAACACAATGACGTAGATCGATGACGCGATCATTGCCGCAACCCCGCTTTTGAATACCGTACTGACTGTATAGGTAAAATGATCAAACTTGATTTTCGGTTCAAAAATAAAGTAGTTTTGATAGCCGCTGTAAAACTGGTCAAAGGTCTGTGTTTGCGTTTTTACGGTTTTGCCGTTCTTGGTAAAAAAGGACACGTTTATTGTTACGGATAGGGAACTGCCCGTGATGTTTGTAACATCTAGCACCACAAGGTCTTTCCCCTCAAAGGTGTACTTCTTTTCTTTGATCAAAAGCTCGCTGATCTGATCGGTTTCGCTGTTTTCGATCACGATGCGTGACTCTTCGTCAAAAGATACGATTGTGTGCTCTTCGTATTTGGCGCATCCCGAAAAAAGTAGCACGGCGCATAGCAGGAAAACAAAACTCTTTCTCATAATCCGTTCCTTTTCATTAAATCTCACGTTTTTTCTGGCACCAATATGCCGCTATCAGGCAAAGCAACGAGGTGCAGGCCAAAAACAAAATGCACAATATCGGATCGACTGCCGTCAAACCGAAACGTTTGATGTTTATATGCCCGACTTCTCATCGCTTCAAAACATAATAGAAATTAGTTGCTGATGCTTTTGACGCACACGATTCCAATCACATCACCTTGTAGTTCATCGGGTAAAACAAATGAGCTTTTATCTTCCCATAATACATCGGTGTAAATAATATAACGTCCAATTCTATATTCCGTTGGCGATCTGCCGCTCTCTACCGGAACTGCGCTACTTTCTTGGAGTGTTGAATCGATATAGTAGATGCCTCCCTTGTTATCAAATACGACAAATTCTGCGGAGTAGAATAATTCCTTATCATATGTATTAGCAACCTGAAAACTTGCAGAGACGGCAACATGTGCTTGATCAAAGAAACCGCCTGTGCCGTTTATAAATGTTTTACCGGTTGTAATGCGAACCGGATCCATGGTTTTAAGATATTTCGAAAATGCAATTCCGCCAAAGCTTTCCGTTGTTAGTGTGTATTCAAAGTGATCAAATTGCATTCCCGGATTAAAAACAAAATATTTTTGATATCAGGAGGCAAATCCTTTGAAAGTTTTGCTTTCCTGTTGAATCATTGTGCCGTTTGCTTCAAAATAGGATCCGTTAATCGTGATTGTGTAGTCTTTTTTTGTTTGATTTTCAACTGACATTATTATAATATGATGACCATTATAGTCGTATTTTTTCTGTTTGATAACGATACCGCCCGCGGAGTGAGGCTCCTCTTCAGATGTGACATCGCCGAAAGACTCATTGTCAGAGGATTCGTGCGGCTCTTCGGAGGAAGCAGATTCAGAGGTTTCTCCCGAATAATCTGTGGACTCCTCTTCTGCAGACTCATCATCGGAGGATTCGTACGGCTCTTCGGAGGAAGCAGATTCGGAAGTTTCTTCCGAATGACTTGAGGACTCCTCTTCTACAGACCCATCATCGGAGGATTCGTGCGGCTCTTCGGAAAAGGCAGACTCGGGAGTTTCAATCGAATGATCTGCAGATTCTTCATTTTCCGACTCGTTCTCTTGGGATTCGGGCAATGTTTCGTCATCGGAATCATTTGGATAGAAAACCGAGATATCATCATAGTCCGAAATAGGATCAACGTACGAGGATTCATTCGAAGTAGATTGTGAGTGATCGTTCGAACAAGCGGCTGTGCTAAGCACGAAAAGTAGAATGAGGATCGAGGTAAATATGCGCTTCATAATTATCTCCTTAACAATGAATTATAATTGTTATTGCTCACGTTTTCTAACGAGGACATAGCATAGACCTGCAAATAGAATACCGCAATCGATTAAAAAACTAATACAAAGAGCGGCATCTGTTGAGGATGTATTTGTCTGTGTCACAAAACTTTCGAATTTTTCAGTGTCATAAACATGCATGTAGTTCTGTAATTTTCGCGCAGTGTGAGAAAGGTAATTCAAAAAGATCCCACTTTCTGCTACGGAATATAGTACTACGGCATAGTTTGTAATGGCATATGCCATACACAGCGATGCAGATAAAATAGCACTTCGGGAAAAAGAGCCAAATAAATATGTTAGGCATACATAAAAGGTGATGCAAGGGAGTATTCGTGTGAACTCAATGCGTGTCAGTCGCACAAAACTCTCGACCAGATAATCTTTCATATCCATTCCTTGAACACCGCCGCGTGTATATACATAAAGATTAACTTGAAAATAATTCATGACTGCAGACAATATGTAGATGATTGAAATCAATGTCAGCAAGCGTGCGAATATATATTGAAAAGGTTTTATTCCGGCTGCTTTTTCTATCTCAAAAAAGTCATCTTTGTAATCGCGTATAAGGATGATTACTGTTGCGATGATAGAAAAAAAGGGCAAGATGTAAAGCAAAAGCGATGTCACCGAGTTATTTAGCCACTGAATGAAAATATCATATTTAAGTACATATCGCGGATCGGTATCCATGATCAATTCATTGAGGCTCATATCGTAGGTTCCATGAAAGCCTCGCAATGCTGTCACGATAGCTACGACGGATAATATTATTAAAGATAATCGAAACGTGATTGAACGAAAGAGATTTCTGTTTGTTGTGACAACAATAGTTTTAAACATTCCCTTTACCTCTTCACGCCGCCCAAGGCGTAAATATACGAATCCTCCAAGGTAGGAGCCACGGGGACGGAACCATCGAACAGAGGAGCTTCTGTGATGGTTTCCTCAAACCATCTTGAATCGTAATAATGAAAATACCGTCGCAGATTGTAAGGTATGGGTGAAAGATAATCAAAATAAACATCCGCAATGCGGCCGCGAAACATGAGATAAGCGACAAAAAAGAAAATTGCATAACCAATGCCGCTAACCGCAGACGCGACACCGCTTTTTGAAGCCGAACCGATCAGATAGGTGACACCGATGTAGAATAAAATGGGCGGTAAAGCGACAAAAAGATAAGTCCGCACAAAACGTGGCAGCATGTCCGCAACATATTCTGTGAGAGTCAGCCCCTCGACGCCGCCGCGCGTCACGATATAGAATTGAAATGCCAAAAAACCCCATAGGAGCAATGTCAAACCGTTTACAGCCGTCAGAGCGGTGATCCTGCCCCAAAGATAAGCGGACGGGCGGATATTTGCGGCTTTTTCGATTTCAAAAAAATGATCGTCGTGGTTGCGGTGTATGACCAGCACGACCGTGATCACAACAAAAATCGGCATCGCGTA
>JAFQII010000251.1 GCA_017397605.1 Clostridia bacterium | reverse complement strand
TGTAAGAAAACGGCGAAGCCGTTTTTAATGTCGGCGGTATGTTGTCATGTACTAAATTCGGCAATGCGCCGACTTGCCGCTTTTGTCGCATTAAAAAAACGGCGAAGCCGTTTTTGATGTCGGCGGTATGTTGTCATGTACTAAATTCAGCAATGCGCCGACTTGCCACTTTTTGTCGCATGCGAAAAAAAGACGGCTTTGTACTGCAACCGTGCAAAGCCGTTTGATTATATTCTGTATTTTACAAAATCATACTGAATGATGGGTGTACCGTCTTCAAAATGCGTTTCGTCGCAGTTCCCCTCGGGGTGGGGGACAAAGCCGCAATTTGCAAGCATTTTTCTGCTCTTGACGTTCCCCTCGTAGCAACCCGCGTAAATGTATTCAAAACCGAAATGTTCAAAACAATACTGCAACGCCAGAGCAAACACGGGTGTGCTGTAACCGTTTCCGCGATACGGCTTGTAAAGCATGATTGCCAAATCAAACTGCCCGTCGGAAATGTATATCTTTCTGCCCATACCGCCCCTCTTTACTTTTTTGAGTATATCACAACGAAACGGATTTGTAAATCACTTTTGGGTTGAAAAATGCCGTAAAATACAGTATACTGTTTTTGCAAAAAAGTTTTCTTTTTTTGCCAACCTTTTTCGGTTTTTGCGTCTATCAGGGTGAAAGCTTTCAAAACGAGGTACAAACAAGTGGACAGACAGACTGCCGAGCGCATCATTACGGAATACACCAAGCCCATTTTCGGCTTTGCGCTCAAACGTTGCAAAAGCGCACACGACGCGGAGGATCTCTCGCAGGAGATCGTTCTGCGTGCATTCCGCGCGCTTTTGATCAAGGACAATATCGGCGATGTCGGCAAATTTATTTGGACAGTGGCGCACAACACGCTGTGCAACTACTACCGTGAGCACGCCAAACAAATCGTCGGGATTTCGGTCGACGAGCTGGCGGATGTGCTTGCCGCTCCTTCCGATGACACAGATGACGATACGGAGCAGGCAATCGCACGTATGCAAAGCGAGATTGCTTATTTGTCCCAACTGCAAAGACGGATTGTCATCGCGTATTATTTTGAAAACCGCAAACAAGCCGATATTGCATCCGAACTGCACATTCCTCTCGGCACGGTCAAATGGCACTTGTTTGAAGCGAAAAAAGAACTGAAACGAGGTATGCAAACCGTGAGAAAAGCAAGTGAACTCAAATTCAATCCGGTACGATTCGATTCCATCGGAATCAACGGTTCGGTCGGCAAAAAATCTTTGGACGAGTTTTTCCGCTCGACATTGGCGCAAAACATATGCTATTGCGTCCGCAACACCGCCAAAACGGTCAACGAGATCGCAGACGATCTGGGTGTCTCCCCCGTTTATGTCGAGGCGGAAGCTGCCTTTTTGGAAGAATACGCTTTTTTGCAGGCGCAAAAAGACAAGTATATCGTAAATTTTCTCATCGCAGAACCCACACGCGACCTGCTTGTCATGCAGGACAAGATGTACAAGCAAGCTGCGTCGCTGTTTGCCAACGATCTGTATGACGAGCGGGTTTCGTCGGGGATTCTGGACGATCCCGACATTTGGTGCGGGCAAACGGACGAGCCGATCTCGCTGACCGCATCACCGCGCGCAGATCACAACTTTTTGTTGTGGTCGCTCATTCCGTTTGTCACGGCTTGGTCGGGCGAGGAATTGGTGGATGACCGCATTTCATTTGAAGAGGTCGCAACGCTCCGTCCCGACGGCGGTCACAATATTGCGTGTGCAACGGTCATCCCCGAAAAGTTGGATCTACCCGATGACTACGTCTATATGAGAAACTGGAACGGCCCGATGTGGAACGGAAACGACCGCCACATCCTTTGGCAGGTCGATACGGAGTGGTCTGACCGCCCTTACAAAAAAGATCGTGGCTACGCAGAGGAAAGCGAGCGTGTCATCACGCTGTATTATTGGGAAATGTACGGTAGTGTACGCGCAGAAGATTACGCATGGCTTGCGGAACGCGGTTATATCAAAACGAACGGCGATTACGACGGACATTTCAAATCCTCATGGCAGATCGTAAATTTATCCAATCAAGACATCAAAGCCCGCTTGCTTGCGATCGGCGACAAGGTCAAAGCCAAGCACCACGATGCGTTCTGCGCACTCAAAGAGCCGTATGTGCAGGCGGTGTTGCGCTCTGTTCCGCCGCATCTGCAAAAGGTCAAGGAATACGAACTGCAATTCTTATTCCACTCGGACGGATGGTTTTTGTGCCATTGCCTCCATGCGCTGTTACAAAACGGCAAGCTCCAAAAGCCCACCGAGGGACAAAGAAAAGCACTGACAACCGTGCTTAGCGTAAGATAAATTTTATATCCCTCACCCGAAAACGACAGTTTTCGGCAACAGGTTTCTTGGGGATTCTTAAGGGGTGTTCTTTTTCAAAAGAACACCCCTTAAGCGTACCCTATTTCAATTGTTCCAGCGCGTCCTTGATCGCCTTGGGCGCGTTCTTTGGGTCGGTAATATCACGCGTCGCTTGTTCCATCGGGCAAAAACCCGTATTGGTACGGTTGCGGATGGCGGGAACCACCGTATCCGCTTCAAGCGGAATGCCGTGCGTGCGCAACACTTCCGCCGCGGGCTCGCTTGCCACGCGTGCGTAGACACGTTCCGCGCCGAGCAAAGCGTACAAAAGCGCCGTCGCCTTGCCGACGACCTTGTCCGCTGCCGAAAACCCGACGAGCGAAACGCCTTCCGCCAGAAACGCCATCAGCGGCTTGACACCGCGCTCGCGGCTGGTCAGAACCGTATCTCCTTTTACCAGTACGCAGGTGTAATCCTGCTCGTTTAACAGCGCGACAGCGCGCGTGAGGTCATGCGTCATGGCTTGCGGAATGCTCGATGCGGTACATCAAAAGCGGCAAAAGAACCCACTGCAGAATCAAACCGAAGATACCTGCGCCGATGCTCTTCCAGATCACGGCAACGGGAACGGCGTGACTGCCAAACGCGTAGAACGCGAGCAGGATTGCGACCGCGCGTACCGCTCTGCCTGCAACCTGCGCGCAAAGCACCTTGCCGATCGTCGGACATCTGATATCACGGAGCAAACCGCTTGTCAAGCCGTAGATGCACAGCTCGATCATCATAAACGGCAGCATTGCACTTGCGGGCATGCCCGTCAGCGCAAAGCTTGCAAGCGGGCTCAAAAGTCCTGCTGCCGCGCCTGCGTAAGGACCTGCAAGCAGACCGACAAGCAGAATCGGCAGATGCATCGGCAAAAACGTCTCGCCGAGTGCGCTCCCCAACCCCGACATCATGCCGAGCAGGTGAAAAATCTGCGGCAAAACGACTGCCGAGACAGTCGCGGTGACTGCAGCAAGCGCTTGCGTGCCGACAGAAAGTTTTTGTTTGGTACGGATCATGGTAAGCATAGTATTTCTCCCTTATTTTTCAAACTCTGCGGCAACTTCTTTGAGCAGGTCGCGGATCGGGAGCTTTTGCGGACAGATCGATTCGCACAAGCCGCACTCAATGCAGGAAGACGCCTTGCCGCCTTTTTCGGTATGGATGC
>JAFQII010000250.1 GCA_017397605.1 Clostridia bacterium | reverse complement strand
TTTGCCGATTTATCAATTCGTTCCCGCAGAGCAAAGCGAGCGCAAGGCAAACAAATTTATCAAAACGTACAGCGAGGTTGCGTCCACACTGTTTGGGATAGATTGTACCGACGGCAAAAAGCAAGGAAACACGACCGAATTTTGGGACGGCGATCGGAGCGTGCGTTTTGTGACGTCAAGCGGAAATGTCAACCTGTTTTGCTACCGCACGCAGGAGAGAGACAGCAGCGAATTGTCCTACTACCTCCAACTGAACGGAAACTACATCCGGCTGATCCAGACAGACACCGATGAGCAGATCAAAGAAAAACTTGCCGAGACGGTTTCTTTTATCGGCGAGGCGTTTGACACGGATTTTCCGGACATCAAAATCGTCCGTGAGTACGACGGATTTAGTCTGAACAAGCTGACTGTCTATCTTTATGAGACGCAAAAAACTGCATTTCCCGATCAATTCAAGAGTCATCCGATGGTATCAAGGTTTGTCGAGCTGACTTTTTTGGCTGTTCCCGGTCGGGAGGGCATTTATCCGTGCGACAGCTTCGAGTATACAAAAGGCTTGTCGATTTTGCAGGGCTTTGCATTCTATGAAACAATCGAGTCCTGGAGCGACTGCTACCAAGTCATCGGCAAGAGCCGCATGATCTCCCCCGACGAGGCGGTTGCCTTGTTGGAAAGCGGCTACAAGCCGCACTCTGCATGCCCTATTTGCGACAAGCTCAACCGAGAGTATCAAAAGCCGATCGATTTTACGGACTACGATGCGATCGAGCTGATTTATCTGTCCAAAGATGGCATGTACATTCCGTTTTATGCGATTTATGAGTATCACAGCGATCTGCTCCTGAACGGAAAAGCGCATTTGTTTTTCAGCTACGCAGTCACCTACGTCCCCGCCGTGGAAGTCGAGAATATGGAAGACTATTTCTCTTAAGGAGCTCTGCCCCTTAAGAATCCTCGGCAGGGAACTCCGTCCCCTGCACCCCGTATGTAAAAAAATATCCTCCGAAAGCGATAGCTTTCGGCAAAGCAAACATTGCATTCATTGCTCACAAAAACGATGCCTTGTGCATCGTTTTTGACGTCGGCGGTAGACGTATGCTTTTCGAAACGGCTTTGCGCCGACTTGTTTTTTGGAGTCTAAGAACCTTTCTTTTTTCAAAAGAAAGGTTCTTTCTCGTTTCCCCTTCTTGACAAGAAAGCGTGTATCGGCTATACTGTTACAAAAGCCATTTTGGAGGGTAACGTCATGCTGTCATTTGAGAGCGACTACACAGAGGGCGCGCACGCGCGTATTCTGGAACGGTTATTGGAAACGAATTATGAGCAGCTGCCGGGCTACGGCAAGGACAAATACTGCGACAGCGCCAAAGAAAAGATCAAAAACGCGATCGGTCATCCCGATGCGGAAGTATTTTTGATTGCAGGCGGCACGCAGACCAACATGATCGTCATTGACACGATGCTTGCGGCTTACGAGGGCGTGCTTTGTGCAGAGACGGGGCATATTCACGGCCACGAGGCGGGCGCGGTGGAATACACGGGACACAAGGTACTGACGCTCCCGCAAAAAGACGGCAAACTGAGCGCGGCGGATGCAGAAAACTACCTGCAAACATTTTTTGCGGACGAAAACCGTGACCACATGGTACAGCCCGCGATGATCTACATCTCGCACCCCACGGAGTACGGCACGCTTTATACACTGGATGAGTTGAAAGCATTGCACGCGGTCTGCGACAAATACGGACAAAAGCTGTTTCTGGACGGCGCAAGGCTTGGCTACGGGCTGATGAGCGAGGGAACGGACGTGACCTTGCGGGACGTCGCCGCGCTGTGCGACGTGTTTTACATCGGCGGCACCAAGGTCGGCGCACTTTGCGGCGAGGCGGTCGTGTTCCCCAAAGGTGACGCGCCTGCGCATTTCTTTACGAGCATCAAACAGCACGGCGCACTGCTGGCAAAGGGCAGACTGCTCGGCGTGCAGTTTGACACGCTGTTTACCGACGGGCTGTATTTTGAGATCGCCAAAAACGCGATTGACAAAGCCAACCGCATGCGGGACGCGTTTGCATGCAAGGGCTACACGTTCCACATTCCCACAACGACCAACCAGATTTTTGTCGTGCTGGAGAACGAAAAAATGCGTTCCCTGCGGGAGCACGTGCGCTTTGGTTTTTGGGAAAAATACGACGACACGCACACCGTCGTGCGCTTTGCGTCAAGCTGGGCAACCACCGACGAGCAGGTCGATCGTTTGATCGCGTTGCTGTAAAAATTCATACGAAACAAAAGGAGCCGTTCGGCTCCTTTTATAATTCCAAATCGGGCAATCCGCGCCGCATTTGTTCCATCGCAAAGTCGGTCATACGGTCAGCCACCGCAAAATCAATCGTGACGCAAACATTCTCGGCAGACGGAGTTACCGTAAATGCCGTGGCAAGCGTAAGCAGTTCGGGCAGGCCGATCATTTTGGGCAAAAACGCCCCAAACACCCGTTGCACCATCAAAAAACGTACCGCGTCTCCATACTCATCCACCGACACCGTCAAACACGATCTGTAACTCTCCGACAAATGTATACAAATCTCTGCAAGACGCAAAAGATTGTCGCGCACGGGTTTCCCCACTCTTTTCATTTGCGGCAATCGCTTTAGTGCAGTCGTTAATTTCCCCGCTTCTTCGCCCGGCACAACAGCGCAGTCACGTTCATACAAAACATTCTGATAGTTTTTTGGAACACAAAGCATCTTCATACCTCCACAAAATAAAAAGTGCGCAGCCGAAGCCACGCACAAAAACACATGACTCCTTGTTGCGACACAAGTTTTCACACCTCTCAGAGAAAGCGAAAAGAGCATGCGTTTTTCAAATTTAGCATGCCTTCTACCGAGAGGCTTTATTTACTTGTGTCGCAAAAATATTCTACCACATTTCTATGCGTTTTGCAATAGTGAAACACAAAAAACTCCGCAAGGGCAATCCTTGCGGAGTTGATTTTTTGTTTTTAGTCAGCAACAAATGCGTTGGCGATGTTGGACTCGGAAACGAATACCACGATATAGTCCATCATGGATTTGCCCTCATCCTTGTCGCGGTACTGACCTGCGTCGGTCAAGCTGATTGCAAAGTCGCCGTTTTTGCCGAGCAGCGTCACGTCGCAGGAGTCTGCGATCATCACAGAAGCCGCGATACCGCACTCGTCACGGTAGATCATAACATTGGGAAGCTCGGTACGGTCGGTATCCACAACCACACGCTCTGCACCGCCGGTGTACTGGTCGCCGGAGTTGATGGTCGTAAACAAGCTGTAGTCGCCGTTCTTGTCATCGTTATAAACCTTGATCGCCTTCACTGCGCTGTGGTAGGAGAAGGTGGGTTTGTACAGCGTGATCTCCTCGGTGATCAGCTCGGGATCCAGGTCACGGTACTTGACATAGTCGCCGCCAAGCGCGGTAACCTTTTCTGCCTTGTACTCGTCAAGCTCGCGGATCGAAACATCGGGATCGGCGTTTGCGATATGCTTCATAACCTCTTGATACATCAAAAGGGCGGCATACTCGGTCGGGTGGCTGTCGGTACGGCGGTACAGATCATAGATCGAAACGCCGTTGTCAAGCTGCTCCTGCAAAACGGTCTTCATATCGACGACGTTTGCCATCGTGCCGCTGATTGCGGTAACGATCTGCTCATAGCGGGTCAGCAAATCGGGATCTTTTTCCGCAACATCCTTGTCCGCAAAGATCTCGGGTGCCATCGTGGTCACGTCGGGAACAAAGACATAGACCATGCCGACCTTGTTACCCTTTGCACGCTCTACGTAAGCTCTGTAGGTGCTGGAAACGGTCTTTTTGATCGTGTCAACCTGAGAAGCGGTGTACAGCGATTTGCTGAGGTAGTTGTCGAGGTACTTGGTGAAGTACAGACCGGAGTTTTTGCCGACGGAAACGCTGTTGCCGTCCAGACGGCCCTCTGCGGTCGCGTCGTAAGGTGCAGAGAAGGTCAGCGGCTCGCCGATTTCTTCCTCACCCTTGATCGCGGTAGCGGCAAAGGTCGTTCTGCTCGCGCCGGGCAGGTCGATCGCAATGATAAAGTAGCCGTCAACACACTGCTCCTGGGAAACAAGATCAACACCGCCGGACAAACGGACGGAGTCGATGCCCTCGGAGATCGCCTTTTCGGTCAGCTGGCCGAACACTGCGACGTTGGTGGGCGTTACGCTAAGCACCGTATTGATGGTCATGTATTCGTTTTCTGCAAGATAATCGCTCTCGGGCAGGAGCTCCACTTCGGAGGAAGTGTCGACCAACTCTTTGAGGATGCTGTCATCCGGCGGGTCGGTGGGTGCACACGCACCAAACAGCATCGCCGCGCATGCAAGCAATACAAGTGTCAAGATCGCAATTCTTTTCTTGGCAAACATTTTTCTTTACCTCTCTTCCCCGGGGGTAGCATCCGCTAAACACCCCAGCCTATCCATATATCGTTATTATAATATTTTCCGCGAAAATATGCAAGAGCAAATGCAACTTTCTTTTTCGCCGACACGGAGAATTATTTGTTTGATTTTTGGTGCTTTTTCACAAACTACACCGCAAGGAAGGACAAAATCCACA
>JAFQII010000249.1 GCA_017397605.1 Clostridia bacterium | reverse complement strand
TCACGCTTGTGAAAACATCCCGTCAATACGGTCAAGCAAAGCAAAACGAGCAAAAACAGACATACCGATCGTTTCATCTTCGTTCCTCCTGTTATGATCTTTTCCAGCCTGCGGTGTTGCTTTTTGTTTCGTAGGATTTTGCGGTGACGTGCGGATAACTGTCGGGATCTTTTTTGTGCTTTTTTGCCCACGCCAGCGCAGGAACATACAGGATGGCTTCAAATTCCATGCCCCAAAGATCGACAACCGCAAAGGATCTGACCTTTTGGTAGTATTCCTCACCGTTGATCAACGCGACACAACGGGAATACAAGAAGCTGTCATCCGAGTGCTTGCGGTCAAATTTGCGTGCGATCTTAAAATTCTGCCTTGTGTCCAGCGCGTATAACAGCTCTGCCATGATCTCGTCAAACGCAAAAATGACTTCGTCCGATTGGTTTGCCAGATGCGCGATCAGCGGTTTCAAAACCTTGTCGTCGTTCCCCGATGCGTCCCAATCGCAGACCGTCATGATCAGGTCAAAAAAACGCGCTCTGTCTATACATTTTTCTGCCTTTGCGGCTTTTTTCTCCGACAAGTGTTCTTTGCAATAGCGCAAGACCTCCTCTGTCAAGCGACAAAAGGCTTCGCTTTTTTGTTGCACCTTGCCGTCTGTGTCAATGTATTCGCTGCAAAAATCCATTTGATACAAAATGCGTTTGGTTTTGCCGAGGATCACCATAGGGGAGTCCAGCCAGATCAGCTCGCGGCTTCTCCACAGATTGCGGTCGATGTAAACGCCTTTTCCATCGGCAGCGGAGTTTTCCGAAAACGCATCCATCGGCTCTGCCGAAAAACAAACGGCAAGATAGCTCCCGGGGGAAAGCTTGTGTTGCAGTTCCGGCGGCGAAATCCGCTCAAAAAAGCGCTTGTCCTCCGTTTCGCCCCAGTACCAGCGGTACATGTACAATTGCTTTTCGGCAAGAAATGCGACGAGTTCCTGCAATTCCTGCATCTGCCAGAATCCTTCCACGGAATGCGTTTTGTATTTGATTCGGGGCTCTTTACAATAGGAAATGGCTTGCTCGAGCAGCTGCGCGGAAGGGCTGTAATCGATTTCGACATGACCGATCTTTTTGAGCTTGCAGCATGTGCTGCATTCCGCGTTGATTCTGATCTCGCGGAAATCCTCCGTGCCCGCACGCGGAACGTAGTCAAACCACAGCTTGAAATACTCGTTCTTGCAGGCACATTTTTTCCTGCTCGGATACCGTTTTTGCGTCAGATCGTACCAGAACTCCTTGCTGTCGAGAACAAAATACGACTGCTCGGAACGCGTGGTTACAATGCCCACGCCCTCGTCACCAATCCATCTGATCGCAAACTCGTCCTCGCCACTCGGCGTCACAATCTGCTTTTGAATCGTAACTTGGTTTCTGCGCATGGAACTGTCCTCCTTTTCAGGCTTTGTGAAAACGGTTGGAGCTGATTTTTGCTTTGAGCGTCAAGGCAAAGTCGATCGCAAAGGTGAGTCCGAGTGCGACAGACAAAAAGAGCTCTGTGTAGTAGATCAAAATAACATCCCAGCCTTTGACAAGGTTGCTCAAAACAATCCATATAAGAGCCGAAAAAACAATGTGCGTTCCGACCGAGAAAAGCAAATAACCCCATGTTTGCATAGAACGGTCTTTGACAAAAAAGTATGACGGAACAATAACCAGGCACAGAAACAGTATGCTTATGAGCCAAACGGGTTCCGATACCGTACGCGTAAGGCGCAAGAATATTGTCACTACGGCTAACATGTGTACCGAAAATAAAAATACCACATTTTTGTAATGCTGTTTCAACATACCGCCCTCCTTGTTAACATCCATATCGGCGTAATTGCCGTATTTCTTGGCGAGCGCCCAAATCCCCCAGCCGATACCGCACATCAGCATCATAAAACCGCCAAAGACGGCAAAGAGGATGTGGCCGACACGATCCCAACCCGTCGCTCTTACAGCCATCACGGCAAAAAGCAGCGTGGGGATCGAAAGCAGAACGGCGGGCAACAAACGAATGATCTTGCTTTTTACCTTAAAACAAAGTAACAGTTGAACCGTCAAGAGCACGACAACAGAAAAAATCAAAACCACCGTCGTCAGCTCGATGTCGCCTATCCAAATATCAAACATACCGTCACGCTCCTTTGTCTCAATCAAAATACTTTGTGAGTATGTCATGGTATTCTGCGGGAATGACATAACAACCGACCGTATACGTTTTGGGCGAACCGTCTGCGTTGGTTTTGTCTGCGGAAATATCCGTCGTGATAACCCATTTGCCGTTCACTTTTCCCATATACCCAATATAGTTTGTAGCAACGGGGCAGTTTTCATATGCAAAATACAACGCCCTCATGTGCTGCGTGTCGGTGAGCTGAAAAATGCCTTCTGTTTCGTAAGTAAAATCGGTGATTTTTTTCGTCTCGATTTTGCCGACAGCTTTCAGGAAGGACGCGTCTGTGATGTAGTTTCCGTTCCAGCAAACGGTCGTCAGCTCTCCCGCTGTCGGAACAGTATACTCATCCAAAACCATCAGCTGTTGATCCAGAAAAGAGCGTGCAACGATAAAAGTGTGCGCAGAATCTTCTTTCACTGCATTGACCACCCAATCGCCCTCACCCTTGGCAATCGTTCTGCCCTCGGTGTATTCACCGCTGACGGGCGAGTATTCTTTCCCGTTCCAGATGACACGGTTCAAACTGACATCAGCCGTCCGTTCAAAGATAAACACACCTGATTCCCATAGCCTAAAAACAAGCAAACCAACCGATGCCAAGACT
>JAFQII010000248.1 GCA_017397605.1 Clostridia bacterium | reverse complement strand
TAGAGGTACAGATACCAGACCGAATCGTCCAGCCAGTTGTCCAAGCCGTAGCATGCGGAAACGTACTGAATGTCATTGACGTAGAAGCTGTCGACCTTTGCCGCGTAATCGGCGATTGCCCTGTTCATGCGGTTGACAAAATTGACACTGCCGTGCACGTCCCATGCATCGCGGTTGCCCAAAAGGCGGTATCCGGGGAATTCAAAGTTGTTTTGAATGATCGGGCAGCGGTACTTGGCGCCGAGCTGCTTCCACATCGCCTCGTATTGCGCGTACGCCTCTTGAAATTTGCGGTCTGCTTCCTCTGCGGACTGACCCATTTCGGGCAGCAGATTTTGCAGATTGCGGAACGAGGTGTGGATATAAATGATGTCGGGACGGAACTCGTCCAGCTCGGGGTTGCCGAACATGGCATCCTGCCAGAACTGTGCGTATTCCGACTGATAAAAGGTCGGTTCGATGCCCTGATCCAGCAAAAAGATCTCCATCATTTTGCAAAAATCGTTTGTGGTAGAGCCGCCCAGCACGGCGATGCGTTTTGCAACACGTTTGGTGCCGTCCGCCAAAAGCTCGCGGCGGATGGATTTTTTCTTTTCCAACAGTTCTTTGCCATCAAAAGGGTAGGTTAAAGATGTCATGTTTTATTTCTCCATCAGTCTTGTGATGTTGTTACGCTTGGAACCCGCAACGGAAAATGCAGAGAGCGCAAGCGTCACATCGGTGATCTCGTTTTCTTCGATAAACTCCAATATGTTGACGTTGAAATCACGGAAATCGACAACGTATACTTCTTCAAATCCGCTGATCAAAAACGGAGCAAGCGCGTTGCCGAAGCTATCCTTGATCACCAGCATTTTTCTGCCGTTTTGTACGCCTGTTTCGACGCGGACGGCATAACTGTCGCCGTAGATAAATTTGACGTACGATTTGGAATTGGAAAACAACGTACCCGAGAACGAGAAATTGTAGTTTTGGCTGTAATAATGTGCGGTATACTCCTGCGTAGGCTCGTACCATACAAAGGTCTCGGGATAATTCTTCAATTCGGAAATGCCCCAAGAGCTGTATACGGAGCCCAAAAAGCCCTCAAAGGAATTTTGCGTAAAGCTGTCCAGCGTTGCAAACGGAACGTCAGCCGCAAGGCAAAGAGCCTGCGCAGCGTAATATGCGCCGAGCGCGTTCCAATGGTGGTCCGTGCGTGCGTAGATATCCTCGCCAGTGTGTGCCGAAAGTGCCTCGATCAGATCGACGTAAGTGATGTCGACCAGCCCGTCGCGCAAACCGCCAAAGCAGTTGACTGCGGCGGAAATGCAGGATTCAAATCCCTCGGGTGCGTAGAACGCACTGGCAAGCGGAATCGGCATTGCATAAACGTTGACGTTTTCGCCGACACGTTCTTTGAAGTTGTTGTAGACCTCCGCGGTCAGACCGCCGCCGTATGCTGTACCGCCAAACGGCTCCATGCCGCGTCCCTTATAAACGATCCAGCCGTTGACCGTATGCGGACGCTCAACGGGCTCTTCCTTGGACGTCTCTTCGGAGGAAGCCTCTTCACTTGATTCAGCGGGAGGCGCTTCTTCTTCGGAGCTTTCCTCAGGCGGCAGCTCGTCGGAGATTTCCTCGGAGCTTTCTGCAAAAGATATTTCCTCAGAAGATTCGTCCAAAGATTCTTCCTCAGAATTTTCGTCCGAGCTTTGCTCGGCAGATTGTTCTTCAGAATTTTCCGCTTCGGTTTCGTCAGACGGCTCGGAAGGGAGCTCGATCACACTTTCCTCGCTGATTTCAAAGGACAGCTCGGGAATGACCGACAGCTCCGACGGTGTTTGATGCGAGACCGCACTGCCTTCGGTCGGCTTTGCGATCGGTTCTTCCGCGCAGGCAAACAGCATGCATACGGTCAAAAAGCAAAGAAATAGAAAACTGATTTGTTTCATCATTTTACCAGATTCTCGACGTAGTTGATATAGCTTTCGCTCTGTGCCGCAGAGAATGCGCATTCTGCAAACAAAACATCCGTGATTCCGTTCTGCGAGACAAACGTGTTGAGGTTCACTTTAAACTCACGTGCATCGACGATATAAACTTCTTCAAACGAGTCGAGCAGATACGGTGCAAGCGCGTTGCCGTAGCTGTCTTTGACGATCAAAAGCTTTCTGCCGTTGGAGCATACTTCGGATTCCAGTTTTACAGAATAAGAGTCTCCGCCGATAAACGTCAGATACCAGCTCGAAACCGCACTGTCGCTGACCTTAAAGAACAAGCTGTCGCGGTTGAAGCTGTTTTGGAAATTCTGGTCATAGAACGTCGCCTTATACGTCGCTTTGGGGACGTATGTGACAAAATCCTCGGGGTGATTGTGGATGTTGGGGTGGCGTTTGGTATAGTTATCCATCGTACCGAGATAGCCTGGGCGGACGTTCTTTTCGTAGGTCGAAAGTTCTTTAAACGGCAGGCCCAGTTGTTTTGCAAACTGCTCGCAGGCGTAATACGCACCGAGTGCGGTCCAGTGGTGGTCGGTACGGAAATAGATCTCTTCGTTTTTATGCTTTTCCAAAGCTTCGTAGATATTGATGGTGTTGACCTTGCTGCCAAACAATTCTTTGAGGGAATTGGTATCGTTCAAGGTGCGGTTGGCCAGATTGCCAAACTGCTGCGATCCGGAAATATAGTACGCGGCAGACTTGGGAATCAGCATAGAATGCACTTTGACCTGAGGGTTCTTGTCGGCAAACGATTTGAGTGCGCTTGCATAGCGGGGCAGGCGCTTGAGATTGGGATCTCCGTAGTATACTTCGATTGCACGGTTGCCGAGGATCACGATGCCTTCGCAAAGCTCTTCGTCAAGCGTTCCGCCCTGGTTGCTCGATTCTTCGGGAGCTTTGCTCGGTTCTTCGCTCGGCTCAGCACTCGGCTCCTTGCTGGGCTCGGTGCTCGGTTCCTCGCTGTCGGCGGCGGAAGATGTACCGCTCACATCGCTGCCAGGGTCCGAAAGGTCGATCGAGGGGGGATTGCTGAAATCGGGCAAATCACTTTCGTCAAAAATACTGCCGATGTCTTCGGAGGATGTGTCATCCCAAGAAAGCTCGTCCTCGGGTGAAGATGTGTTGCCGATAATGATTTCGTCGACGCCGTCTTTGTTGACAAAAACGGTTTCTTTGCCAAACAGGGAACTCAACTGCGCAAAATACACCTTGATCTGGTCTCTGCCGAACACGGTATCGGAAAAATACGCGCTCAGCTGTGCAGTATAGCTTCCGTCTGCCAAAGCAGAGAACGAAAACTCGGGAAAAGGCGTCAGCGTATCATAGGTGGAGACGGTTGTTCTCGGCAGAAATACACAGAAAACAAACAAAAACAGAAACGTACCGAGCAACAGCATGACGCTGAATACTTTTGCAATGCGTAGTAATACAGATGATTTCTTTTGATTCATATTCAAACCCCTTTTTAAACTCAGAAACGGAAATACAGGAACGGGTTGTTTTTGGACGAGACGAGCATGATCATACAGATGATCAGCAGACCGATACAGCAGAAGGTTGAGATCAGCTGCGCGCCTGCCTGAACGGGCATGTTGCAGTTTTTGATCTTATCCTTTACAAACCGAAGCACCGGGAAACATACGATGAGCGAAATGACAAAGATCCACGCATAACGCATGAAGTAAACGTTTTCACGCAAGGTCTGGCTGTACGGACCGGATGTGAATTCTTCCGCACGGAAGAAGCCGTTGCCGGAGAAACCGAACAGATTGCCGAGGAACGAGCCCATCTGCGAGAAGAACGAGCCGATGCTCGGACAATTGTCGTAGTAGAAGATACCAAAGCCGATGATGATGACGAGCTTGTTGTAGATGTGCATAACGACATCGGGAATCTTTTTGAGTGTCTTTTTGCCGATCTTCTGCTCTACAAAGATGAAGATACCGAAATACAGACCCCATGCGATAAAGTTCCAGCTTGCGCCGTGCCACAGACCGGTCGTAAACCAGACAAGGAACAGCGACAGCACCTGACGGCGTTTGCCAAAGATCGGCAGATATAGCAGATAGTCGCGGAAAAAGCTGCCAAGCGAAATGTGCCATCTCTGCCAGAACTCCTGAATGGTGCGGCACATAAAGGGATAGTTGAAGTTCTCGTTAAAATGGAAACCGAAGATACGGCCCATACCGATCGCCATATCGGAGTAACCCGAGAAGTCAAAATAGACCTGCATCGAGTAGGCGATGATGCCGACCCACGTTGCGACAACAGAGCTTGTCTCCGCAACCGTGGTCAGGTAGTTTGTTGCGATGATGGAGAGCGTGTTTGCCAAAATGACTTTTTTGGCAAGGCCGACGATCATACGGGTAAAACCTTCGGTCAGGTCGGTCAGCGTGGTTTTGCGTACGTCAATCTCTTCGGCAATGGTGGAGTAACGGACAATCGGACCTGCGACCAACTGCGGGAACAGTGATATGTACAGCAACAATTTGGAAAAATCTTTCTGTACGGGAACGTTTTCCCAATACACGTCGATGATGTAGGACATGATCTGGAACGTGTAGAAGCTGATACCCAAGGGGAGCACAATGTTTGCGGCGGGAATGCTCAAGCCAAACAAATTGTTGAGGTTTTCCGTGACAAAGTCGGTATATTTAAAAATGCCGAGCATGCCGATGTTGTAGATCAGTGACAGAATCAGCGACATCTTGCAAAGCTTGTTGCCGCGGTTGCTGTCGATCGAACGAGCCAGCAAAAAGTTGATCATGGCGCTCAAAAGAAGCAAGACCAGCTTCAGCGGCTCGCCCCAAGCGTAAAAGATCAACGAAAATACAAGCAGAATGGCGTTGCGGTACTTGACCTGCTTTTTAAACAGATAAAAACCGACGCACAGCGGAAAGAACACAAACAAAAATAAAATGTCCGCAAAATTCATGTGATGAGACCATCCCTTTCCCAATGAGTGTCAAAAAAATTACTGATTTATTATATAACAAACAGCATTCAAAGTCAATAGAAAAAGTGCAGATAAAAAAGAACGAATTGTTACTTTTCCTGCACTTTTTCTACCAAGAGATTCAGTTCCGCTCCGCAAAAGAGAATGTACATACAAATGTACAGCCAGAGCATAAAAACGACGATCGCAGCCAAGCTGCCGTAAATGTTGGCATAGCTTGAAAAGTTGTTGACATAAAACGAAAAGATAAACGAAAACAACACCCAGCCGACCGCCGCGATGACCGCGCCGGGCAATTGCGCCGAAAACGTCGTTTTGCGGTTGGGCAGAACTTTGAAAATCAATGCAAAAAAGAATGTCAGAAGCAAAAGTCCGATCACAAAGCGGGTGGACAAAACAACATCCATAAAAGGCGCAAGCGTCGGGAAACGTGTGACCGCAAGATCGGCGATGGAATTGCCGAAAACCATGAGGAG
>JAFQII010000247.1 GCA_017397605.1 Clostridia bacterium | reverse complement strand
TGCATACAACTATTGGTACTGGGACGTGCGCACCGCCGTACGCATTGTGATCGTCTTTGTCTTTTTGGCATTGACGGGCATCTGCTGTTCGTTCTCGAGAGACAATCTCAAGCGCGGTTTCAAACTGCTTTTGGTCGCACTCGGCTTGACCGCAGTGACGTTTATCGCAGGCGAAGTCATCGGCGAATCCGAAACGATGATCGTTTTCGGCGTTCTGCACGCCATCGCGGTCTCCTTGCTTTTGGTCGGCTTGATGGAAAAGCTGCACACAAACAAATGGGTCTACCTCGCACTGGGCAGCGCGCTGTGCGTCTTTGCAATCGCAATCGAGCTGACGCACGACGTGCATCTGGTCAGCTACAGCGCAGATAAATTCCACATCCTGTTTGGCAAAGCGGTTTTGGGAACAATCCAGATCGGATCGGATTGCTTTGCATTGCCCCAAACCTGCGGACAGATCTTTTTGGGTGTCTTTCTCGGCAAGCAATTCTACCAAGAACGCAAGTCTGCATTCGGACTTAAATACCACCGCGAGCCCGTCGCTTTTCTGGGACGGCACAGCCTGATCGTCTACTTTGCACATCAAGTCATTTTGCCCGTTTTGGCGGCAATCGTTTTGGTCTGCCTGGGCTACACACTCGCGCTGTAGAGGAAACACATTTATGTACAAAAGCCTGTTGCGAAATGCATCCTCCGATGCACCCGCAATTTATTTTCAAAACAAAACGATCACCCACCGCGAGATGCACCAAAGCATTCGCAGGATGATCGCATATTTTGCAAAGCTGGGTGTCCGCGAAGGCGACGTGGTCACTGTTTCGCTCCCCAATATCCCGAGCAGTATTTATGCGCTGTATGCATTGAATGCCCTCGGTGCGGTGCAAAACATCATTCATCCGCTGTCCCCTGCGTCAGAGATCATCCGCACGGCAAAGGAGACAGACAGCGTGCTGACCGTCGTGCTTTCGACACTGTACAAGGAGCACGGCAAACAGTTTACCGACAACGGAATCAAAACCGCGTTTGCCAATCCGATGTATGACGTTTCGCTTTGGACGCGCACGGCTTGCAATCTCAAATACGGCAAGATCGCCGAAACGGACATGCAATACGACATGGAGCATTTTCGCAAGGAAAAGGCAAGCCCCTTTATCTGCACCCGCGACACGTCCCTGCCCTGCATTTACCTGCACTCGGGCGGAACGACCGACGTGCCCAAAATCATCGAGCTGTCTGCGGACGCACTCAACAACCTCGTTGCAAAAGCCGATACCATCGTTCCGCACGGCTTTGCGGGGAAATCCGCATTTGCGGTTTTGCCGATGTTTCACGGCTTTGGCTTGGCAATGGGCATTCATGCGCCCCTTTTTCACGGTGCGGCTTGCGCGCTGATGACCAAATTCAACGCCAAAAAAACGGTCGGCTGGATCAACGAGGGCAAGATCAGTTTTATTTTGGGCGTTCCGCTGTTGTATCAAAAGCTGATGAAAGAGCCTTCATTTGCGGATTCCAAGCTACAAAACATCGATTGCGCGTTTGTCGGCGGAGACAACGTACCGCCCAGCCTGATCACAGCGTTTGACGCGCTGATGGAGCAAAAGGGCTTCGAGGGCAGAATGCTGGAAGGCTACGGACTGACCGAAACGGTTACCGTCTGCACCGTCAACACGATTGCTCAAACGCGCGCAGGCTCGGTCGGCAAAGCACTGCACGGCATCTCGCTTTCGATCCGTGACGAAAACGGCAAGCCGCTTCCCTGCGGCGAGCTGGGCGAGGTCTACATCGCAGGCGACACGTTGATGAACGGATACTACCGCGACGCGGGCGCGACCGCACGCACGTTGGTCGAGTGCGACGGCATCACTTGGGTCAGATCGGGCGATTTGGGGACGCTTGACCAAGACGGATTCTTGTATTTAAAGAGCCGTATCAAGCGCGTGTTTAAGATTGCGGGCATCAACATCTATCCGTCGGAAGTCGAAAAAATTGCAACCGACCTGCAGGACGATGTACGCGACGCGGCGCTGGAACTGTTTGAAACACCCAAGCCGCACCTCACGCTGTTTTTGATCAAAAACCGCACATCGACCCGCACGGACGAGGAAATCAAAGCCGACATCCTGCAGCGCATCGAAACACGGCTTATCAAATACTGCGTCCCCGACAGAATCGTCTTTTTGGAATCGTTCCCCAAAACCAAGGTCGGCAAAACCGATCACAAGGCATTTCGCGACATGGAGTAATGTATGGTCAGAATGATGCATATGGCGGTATTGCTTTGCGTACCGCTCGGAATCTGTTATTTCTTTTATCTCAAAACAGCACTTGACGCGTTTGGAAAATACCGCAAAACGTGGTGGTGCTATACGCTCGTCGGCGTATCGTCACTGGCGCTCGGTTACCTTTCGACGCAGATGTTTTCGTTTGTCGGCGTGGTGTTTTTACATTTGATCGTCGCGTTTTTGCTGTGCCGTATCGTTTGGTGGGTCACGGGCTATGTACTCAAAAAGAAAAACAAGCCTTCTTTTGCCAAGGTCAAAAAATGGGCCGACAGCGGCGTGTTGCCGATTTTGTTGGTGATGGTTTACCTGTTTGTCGGGCACGTCAATTTTATGGTCGTGCAAAAAACAGAGTACACCGTGCAGACGGACAAAGCGATCCGCACGGAAGGCTACCGCGTTGCGCTGGTCGCGGATGTGCATTACGGGATCTCGCTGGACGGCGATCAACTCCGTGACAAATGCGAGGAGATCGCAGAGCAGAACCCCGACATGGTGATTCTATGCGGTGACATCGTGGACGACGACACCACGCCCGAAGAAGTAAGGGAAGTGTTTGCCGCGTTTGGCGGGATCAAGTCCACGTTCGGCACGTTCTACGTTCACGGCAACCACGACAGACCGTTTACGGATGTCAAAGACAGCCTGCTGTCCGATTTTACCGAAAAAGACCTTTTGGTCGCCATCGAATCGCAAAACATCAAAATTCTGACCGACGACGTGTACGAGGTCACAGAAGATTTTGTTCTCGTCGGACGCGAGGATCCGATTGCGGGCAGAAGAACGCCGATCGAAACCCTGCTTGCCGATGTGAACAAAGATGCCTTTATCCTCACGCTGGATCACCGCCCCGCCGAGTACATACAAAACGGCAAGGCAGGAACAGACCTGCTGTTGTCGGGTCACACCCACGGCGGACATCTCTTTCCGCTGAACGTGGTGATGAAGGTTTTTGGCATCAACGACGCGGTCTACGGCTATACGCAAATCGATAAGGATACCGCCGCGATCGTCACCTCGGGCTTTGCCGGCTGGTGCTACCCCGTCAAAACCTGCGCCAAGTCGGAATATGTGATCATTGATATCAAAGGATGAGCGATCGGAACACCGCCTCGAAAACTGCGGTGCGTATACCGAGTTTACCGTATCGTAAAAACACAAAAAGCAGCAAGGAGCCGATGCTCCTTGCTGCTTTTTTCAATACAAATAATACGGCTTGATCTTTTGCTCATACGCGGCGACTTTGTCACGCTGTTCTTTTAAAAATGTTTCAAGCTCAAAGTCATCTTTTCGGAACGCGTCGGTTCCCAGCAGGAGATCGACAAACGCATGCGCGCCTTCTTTGTAAGGCGGGAGGAATGAAAACTCCGCGTGCGTATTTTTGATGCAGTCGAACAGCCGCATGCCCGTTTCAAACGGTTTCGCCGCGCGGCGGTCAGTGACGTGCACCATAATGCCGCGGCACATCTGATTGGCATGCTTGGAAAACACGGGCGTAAAACAGCACGGGCGGAAGAGCACGCCGGGGAGCTTTTGCTCGTTCATTGCATCTGCAACGCGCTGTGCATTCAGCCACGGCGCACCGATTTGTTCAAACGGGCGCGTCGTTCCGCGCCCCTCGGAGAGATTGGTGCCTTCCGCAAGGCAGGTGCAGAGGTACGCGAACGCGCTGTCTACGGTCGGGATGTTTGGCGACGGCTGAACCCAGATGAGGTCCGTTTCGTCAAAAAAGCAGTCGCGGTCCCAGCCCGTAACCGGCACGACGGTCAGATCACAGCCGATGTGCTCGGTGTCGTTGATGTAGCGCGCATATTCCCCCATGGTCAGGTTGTGGCGCGATGCCAAAGGATAGCGCCCGACAAACGAGGAATACTCGCGTTCCAGCACCGTTCCCTCGGGACGCACGCCGCCGACGGGGTTGACGCGGTCAAACACAAGCATGCGCTTGCCTGCCGCGGCGCAGTCTTCCATCGCGTAGGAAAGCGTATACATATATGTATAATACCGCGCGCCCACGTCCTGAATGTCAAATGCCACCACGTCCAAATTGTCCAGAATCTCTTTCGGAATATGCACATCTCCGCCATATGTGCTGTAGACGGGAAGCCCCGTCGCCGTATCGGTGTACGTTTCTACGTGCGCACCGGCTTGCAAATCGCCGCGCACGCCGTGTTCGGGCGAAAACAGGCAGGACAACACGCCCGCACGGTGCAAAATATCGATCGTGGAACGCAAAGCTTTGTCCACACCCGTCGGATTGGTGATCAACCCCACGCGCGCCCCCTGCAGGGACGGAAGAATTTGATGCAAATTGTCGATGCCGTTTTGTACGGTGCGTTTCATCGTTTATACTCCAAAAATCTTTTTGTGAAATTCTCTGCGGAACGGCGCGAGCTTTCCATTTTCCCTCGTCGGGTGGACGCGGTTGGTCAGCAGAACGGCGTAGGTTTCGCCGTTTGCGTAGATCGACGTGCCCGTAAAGCCCGTGTGGCCGTACCCAAATGAGCAAAGCTGAAACCCGAGTCCGCGGTCTTCCCCGCAGCCCGCGGTATAATTATGCACCGCCATATCAAACAGCTCGCGCGGCAAATAGCCGCCGCCGTGTGCACAGATCATCCGCGCAAACGTCACCGCATCGCCGAGCGTGCAGAACACGCCTGCGTTGCCCGAAACGCCGTTCAAAAAGCGTGCGTTTTCGTCATGCACCACACCGCAGATCTCCCCTTCCGTCGCGGCACAAAGGCGCTCGCGCGGCGGGTTGTAGAAGCTGTTTTGCATGCCGAGAGGGTCAAATACAAGACGCCGAACAATGAGATCCAGCGGCTCTTGCTCAAGTGCTTCGAGCATTTTACCCAACAAAATGTATCCCATGCAGGTATAGGCAACTTCCGTACCCGTCTCATACCCCAACGGCTCGCGCAGGATTTCTTGCACTGCATCACGCGCTTCGATGCCGCGCAGCCACAGCGGAAAATGCGGTTTGATGCCCGACGAATGCGTCATCAGCTGATGCACGGTGATATGTTCCTTGCCGCGGCAGTCCTCAAAAAACATGCCGACGGTGTCGTCGAGATTCAGTTTTCCCTGCTCGATGAGTTTTAACGCCGCGCAGGTCGTACCGATCAGCTTGGACAGCGACGCCATATCAAACAAGGTGTCCTCGGTCAGTATTTCTTTCTGCGGAAACAGCGCGCGGTAACCGCCAAAGGAAGTCCACTCCCCCGTCGCGGCGGCGTAACACGGAAAAACGCCGTCCGTAAGTCCGTTTTGCAAAAAAGCGTGCAGTTCGTTGCAGTTCATCCCAACAGCATCTGCAGGTCGTAGAGATACCATCTTCCGCCGATCTTGACGGCGTAGACGGTCATTTCACCGTCCTTGCTTCCTTTCTCGCCCTCGGCGCGGTAAGCAACCGTCAGGCATTTTGCGCTCTGCGCGTTGACGCCGAAATTGTCCTCCAGCTCCGTGACCGTCTCACGCGGAACGTTCTCTTTGGAAACCAGCGACACGTCAACATCGGTCACGGTTCCGGTCTCCTTGGTCACGCTCCCGGACAGCCAAAGCGACATTTTGTGCCGCAGATTCTGCTTGATCTCCTTTTCGGTCATGTCCGTCTCGCGCAACAGATACGAGATCGCGTCGGGTGTATACATCGCATAAACTGCATCCGCATCGTTTTTCAGCATGGCGTTGGCATACGATTCCGCGATCTGCTCGACGTCCGTCAGCAATGACCAGACGATCGCCACCGCCAGCACCGCCAAAAGCGCGACGCAGACGAAAAACGGAACGATCATGCGCTTGTCAATATGTTTTTTTGTGCGTTTGTTTTGTTGTTTCATGTTATACCTCTTTGTTTAAGCAAAACGACCAGATCGCGGTGTTTTTGACGGTTTTGCCCGTCATGGAAGCAACCGCGTCGCGGTAGCATTGCAGCTGCAGTGCGTGCCGTTCCCGCAGTTGTGCGCCGTCGGCCACACGGTCGGTTTTGTAGTCCACAACGGTGATCGTGCCATCCTCGTTTTCAAAAAAGCAGTCGATGACACCCTGTAGTAGCACGGTTTCCTGCTCGCCGCCGCCAAACAGCGTTGCGGGCATGCGGACCGAAAAGCGTTGCTCGCGGTAAAACCGCTTACTTGTGCGCATGTTGGCAAACAGATCACTTGCAAAAAACGTTTCCAGCCCTTGCTTGTCCAGCAATGCAATCTGCTCCGCAGTCATCATCCGCGTATTTTGCAACCGCTTGATTTCCTGCTCGATGCCGTCCTTGCAAACGCGGTCGAAATCGCAGAACTGCAAAAAAACGTGGTTTGCTGTTCCGCGCTGTGCGGGAGAAATAGCCGCTTTTTCGCTCATAAACGACGGCGCGCGCGTGATACGGGCCGCTTCGTACACCACCTCCGCGTGCGAAACGGTCTCTTTGAGCTCGGAAACCGATACCTTTGCAGGCAGATTGCTCTTATGCGGATAGGTGTACAGAATCGCGGACTTGGTGCTTTCGGTCAAAAACGGGATCGCTTCCGTCAGCCTTTGCTCTTTTTGAACCGCGTGGTGGAACCCGACCTCCTCGCGCGAAATCTCGATCAGCTCAAACGCGTCGCTGGTCGTTCCGCACGCCATCGAAAGAACGATGTCCAGCAGACATTTCGGCGCGCGCGGGTTGAAGTTGCCGTTGTCATACGCTTTTTGCGAGACCGCGCCCGTGATATACAGTTGTTCTCTCGGACGCGTGCAGGCGACGTACAGTTTGCGAAGCTCCTCGCCCAATTCGGCATCGCGCTCCGCAATCATCGCGTAACGATTGGGAAGCGTGTTGATCTCCACCAAACGGTCATAATCCCGCAACTTAAAAAACAATCCGTCGTTTCGCAACAGCGTGTACACACTCGGCCGGGCGGCAAACAACTGCTTGTGCGCGGCGCAGACGAACACCGCAGGATACTCCAACCCTTTGGATCGGTGAATCGTCGTCAGCGTGACGCAATCGCCCGCCGTTCCGTCGGTACTGCTTGTCAGCTCAACACCTTTTTCCTTGGCAGTGTTCAGATACGAGATAAAGCCCGACAGTCCTTTGAAACCCGTCTGCTCAAACGAGCGTGCGTATTCATAGAGCGCCATGAGCCCTTTCTTTTCCTTTTGGGTACAGCTGTGCAGCATACCGCTTTTGGTGTACAGCTCCCACAAAAACGCGTGGCAGGTCTTTCCCTCGGCGCTTGCGCGGCAGTCCTGCAAGAATTCCAAAAAGTCCCTGCATTTTTCCGAGCCATCCTCCGCGCTTTGCATGACACTGCGGTAAAACGAGCCGTCGCGGCAACGCATACGGAGCTGATACAGCTCGTTGGCATCAAACCCAAACATCGGGCTTCGCATCGCCGCAAACAACGAAATATCGTCCGTCGGATCGTCAATCGCGCCCAGTACCGCCATCATCAGCATGATCTCGGGACGGTCAAAAAACGGCTCGGGCTTGGTGACGGTATAAGGAATCCCGCGCTTTTTGAGCGCGTTTTCATAAACCGCGGTCGAGTCCTTGAGCACACGGAACAACAGCACGATATCGCTGTAGCGGTACCTTTCCGTACCGTTTTTGGTTTCTTTGATGCCGTGCTCGATCAAACGCAGGATCTCCTCGGCGATATAGTCCGCTTCGGTCTCTGCGGCAGCCGCATGCGAGCGCTCGCTGTGCGGAACGACGGCAACGGTAACCGGCAATTGCTCTGCCTGCGTTTGCTTGGCAAACACCAATTCCTCGCCCTCGTATTCCCGCGCGTAAGGCGTTCCTGCGGTCGCTTTTTCAAACAGCAGATTGACGAAGCGCAGTATCTTTTCGCCGCTTCGGAAATTCTCGCGCAAAAAGATGCGGGCGCTTGCTTCCTGCATGCCCTCCGTATAGTCCGCAAACGTATCCTTGTATCCCAAAAAGATGTCGGGGTACGCGTTTCGAAAACGGTAAATGGATTGCTTGACGTCTCCGACCATAAAACGGTTGTTTCCGCGCGATAACAGCGAAAACAGCTCGTCCTGCAACGGCGAAACGTCCTGATACTCGTCAATAAAAATCTCAGTGATCCGATTGCGCAGAGAACGGCACAGCGCAGTTTCTTTGCCGTCTGTGACCAAAAGCTTGTACAAAAAATGCTCTGCGTCGGAAAAATCGATCACACCCTTGTCGCGTTTGGCTTCGGCAAACAAATCCTCAAATCGGGACAAAAACAGCCCGATCGCCTGCAGTACCCTGCCTGTTTGCAGGCATTGAAACGCAAAGCCCGCCTCACTGCCCGTCGCAAAGCTGTCCAGAATACGGTCGATCTCTTTTTTGATACGGTCGCGCTCGCCCTTGAAATATTCTTTGTCCGACGATGCGGCTTTGCCAAATACCAGTCTGCCAAATGACTCGCCGCGATAGTCCTCTGCCGCCTGCAAAAACGTTCGGTAATCCTTTTTGACCGCGTTTTTGAGACGGTTGGCATGCTCCCGCCAAAGCGACGCGATCTCGATCGGGTTGGCGTTTTCAAACGCACCCGAGGAAAACGTATATAATCTTTCAGCCGCCTGCGCGAGGTCGTCAAACCATTCGGTCAGACGCGCTTGCAGTTTTTTGCCGATGGCGGTAGCAAACAAGCCTTCCTGCATCCTTTTTGCATCGTCCAGCATCGCGTTCGCCTGCGTTTCCAGCCAGCCGAAATAGTCCGCATAAGCGCGGAGCTTGCCGTACAGATCCCACATCGTTTCCGAAAGCGGTCCGTCGTCCTTTTGCCCCGAAAACGTATCTGCCAGCAGTCCAAACAACTCGTTGTCGGACTCGTAAAACGCATCGATGACCGTCTCCATAACGTCCTTTGCGATCATCTTGGTTTCTTCTTCGTCTGCCATGCGCACGCGGGGCGAAATGCCGAGTGTCTGAAAATTGGTGCGCACAACCTCCAAGCAAAACGAGTGAATCGTGCTGATATGCGCATTGGGCAACAGATACAGCTGTTTGCGCAAATGCTTGTTTTCGGGATGATCCTTGATCAGCTCGGAGAGCTCTTCGTGCAGTTTGTCGCGCAGGTCAAAGGCGCTTGCTTTGGTAAAGGTCACAACCAAAAAATCGGTCAGATCCTCGTTTGCAAGCAGTTTTTTTAAGATTCGCTGCGTCAACACGGTCGTTTTGCCGCTCCCCGCGCCCGCAGAGACGATCAGATTTTTGCGCGGGGAGTCGATCGCGTTTTGTTGCGACGGTGTCCAGCTCGGCATACTTACTCGTCTCCTTTCTCACTGCCGCAGTAACGGCAAGCGGGTTTCATGTTGCAATAATGGCAAGCGTCGTGGTGGTCATCCAAAATCAACGGTCTGACGTCCATATCGCCGTCAAACACCGATTCCGCAAGAGACAAAATCTGTGTCTCCAGCAGATCGCGCAATTCGGCAAAGCCGCTCTCCGTCAACGTGCCCTTGCCCGATTTGAGAATGCCGTTTTCGTCAAACGTGACAGGCAAATACTTTCCGCTTGCCTTGCGGTCCATTGCAAGCGCGATCTCGGTGTCTTCCAGAATGATGCCCGTGCGCTTGAGCTCGGCGTCTTGCTTTTCCTTGAGCTCCTCGGGAGATTCATTGCCCGTTTCGGCAACAAACGGCAGCGCCGCCTTGTCATACAGCACGCCTGCGGGGGCAAAAACTTCCCCGTCGGCGGCACTTGATTTGCAATAAGCAAACAGATACAAAAGCATCTGCTCGTCCAGACCGTATTCTCTCACATAATCCATTTTGAGCGACTTGCTGTACGTCTTGTAGTCCACGACGCGGACATAAGTCACGCCGTCTTTTTTGTACAGATCCACGCGGT
>JAFQII010000246.1 GCA_017397605.1 Clostridia bacterium | reverse complement strand
TTCTTCTGCTACCTCAAACTTGTAGCCGACGCCCCAGATGGTCTTGAGTACCCATTTGTCGGATGCGCCCTCCAGCTTCTCGCGCAGGCGCTTGATATGGACGTCTACCGTACGGCTGTCGCCGAGATAGTCAAAGCCCCAGACCTTGTCAAGCAGCTGGTCCCTCGTAAACACACGGTTGAAATTGAACGCAAGGAAATAGATCAGCTCGAGCTCCTTGGGCGGCAGATCGACGGACTTGCCTTTGATCTTGAGCTCGTATTTTTGGAGCGAGATCTCCAGGTTGTCAAACTTGATGACCTCACCGTCGGCGCTGTCATGCTTTGCATAACGGCGAAGCACCGCCTTGATGCGCGCGCAGACTTCTTTCATATCAAAAGGCTTGACGATAAAGTCATCGGCACCCAGCTCCAGACCGAGCACCTTGTCGATCGTCTCCCCTTTTGCCGTCACCATGATGATCGGCTTGGAGGACTGCTTGCGGATCTCCTGACACACCTGCCAGCCATCCATGCGAGGCATCATAATGTCCAAAAGAACCAGATCGGGCTCGTATGCGCGGAACAGGCTCACGCCCTCCTGACCGTCTTGTGCGGTACGTACCTCGTAGCCCTCTTTTTGCAAATACATGCAAAGCAGATCGCAAATATTGCTGTCGTCATCGATACAAAGAATGCGTGTTGCCATAGCCATACCTCCGTTTTTGGAAACCGAAAATTAGTTTTCACAATTATTTCCTTTTCTGTATTCAATATAACACAGTTTTATTCACTTGTCAATAGGGTTTTATCAAAAATGATAAACTTTATTCAAAAATGTTTTTGAAATAAAGTTTACAACGATGTTTTGTTGACAGTTTAAGGAGGATATGGTACAATTTGTATACACCAAGCATCCGGAGGATTCCTTTATGAAACGAATCTTATTGTTCCTATTGATTTTTGCACTCTCTCATGCCGTGTACGCTCCCGTGTGGGCAGCGGAAGGCGTCGACATCAACATTTCGGACGGCGAGACGGTCGCGGGCGTGTTTCGTTTTGCGGCGTCGGGCGGCGGTGCGCTTTCGTTTGCCGTCGACGGCAAGGCGGTCAAAACACAGCTCGGCAAGGCGCGTTTCGGCTTTCACGTCAACGGTCTGGAGTCGGGCGGCGGTGCGATCTATTTTGAGAGCAAAAAGCTCGCCGACCTGCCGAGCTCCTCGGGCTCGCATGAATTGGAATTTGACCAAAGTGTCCTGAGCGGCGAGAGCATTGCAATTACGTATGTTCCCGCTTCGGCGGAATTCAAGTACGGCAAAAATTCCGTCTACGGCACGTACAATCTGGACGACCAGATCGTCAGCAAAATTACATTGACGCTGCCAAACGGCGAAAAGATCCTGCCCGACTCCGTCGTTTTTCACCACCCCGTGATCGACTCGGGCGAGGTGACGGATTCGACAGAAGCATATTCCGTATCGGAAACGTATTCCATCGGCGACGGCTGGTTTGCCGAAACGAATCTCGGCGGCAGCACACCCGAGGTTCCGATCTATATTTCGTTTGTGTTCTCCGGATTAGGTTCGTTGCTGGAGTCTTCTGTCGGTTATGTTGCAGATTACAACACCGCCGCGCTGGAGGACGGCGCGCATACGCTGGAGGTACTGTCGGACGGCAATACCGTCGGAACGGTTTCCTTCTTTACCGATAACACAGCGCCCGAAATCACACTTGATCTTGCGTTTGGCACGGTGCTCTACGCGGACAGCACGATCGAGTTTTCCGCAACCGATCCCGCAGGCGAATGCAAGCTCTACGGCGACATCGACGGCGAGCGCTATTTCCCCGGCAGAGATCTGCGCTATCTGCCCGTCGGCAAGCATTTGCTGACAGTGACCGCGACCGACCCCTTGGGCAACGTCGCCGTGACCTGCGCGGAATTCCGTCTGTGCGAAAAAAGCGAGCCTATCGACAGTGCTTTGGAAAAGCAGACAGTCTCCCCGACTGTCACGGGCGATGTTTCGGAATTCGTATACCAAATCGGCAAGGCGGAGCATTTTATGTTCTCTTACCACGGTGCAACCAACGAAAACGGTCTGATTCTCGTCGAGCTGTACGACTGTGTCGAAGAAGCTTATGTCTCCTACGGCTATGCCGAAAGCGGCGTCAACACCGTTTTTGAGGTCGACGACACGCGTTACATCGAAAACGGCGAGGTCAAAGTGCGCGTTTCTCCCCATCTCTACCGCTCCGCGTCCGATACGGTCGTTTGGGTGACGGACACGCAGTACTACTCCAACTTTGAGGACCTCAATCACGTTTACGAGCTGATTTTAAACTACAGCGTCGATCTGTACAAAAACGGCAAGGCAGGCTATCTGATACACACAGGCGACATCGTCGACACGCATTACGATGCCGAAAAAGCCGCTGAGGAATGGCTGTTTGCGAGCAACACGCACGACATTCTGGAAGACGCGGGCATGCCCAACGGCGTGTTGGCAGGCAACCATGACACGGGCAACACGCCTCCCGACTTGACCAACTACAAAAAATATTTTGGCAAAAGACGCTATGCGGGCAACGTTTGGTACGGCGGTCAATTGGGCAACAATGCCTGCCATTATGATCTCGTGACCATTGCAGGGACGGACTATCTGTTTATGTACCTCAGCAACGGCATCGAAGCGGACGCGCAGACGGTCGCATGGGCAAATGCGGTCTGCAAGGCATACCCCGACCGCACGGTGATTCTGCTGACGCATGCGTATCTGGGCACGCACGGCTTGTATCTCGCCAACCCGGCAAATCCCAACGCATACAACCACTCCCGTGCACAAGAGATCGCCGATCTGATCATCGCACCCAATCCCAACATTGCCGCGGTGCTTTGCGGACACGAGCACGGTACCAAGCGTGTACAACGTGAGTTCGGCGAGGACAGATATGTCTGGGAAATCTTATCGGACTACCAGTACGCCGAGCTGGGCATCGACCCTCAGCACAAGGAAAACGGCGAAACACTGGACGGAGAGGGCTACATCCGATTGATCACCTTCGGCGAAAACGGTGCGATGCATCAGACAACCTATTCCCCCTTGCACGACGACTACAACTTCTTTGCGGACGACTACGACACCTTTGATGTCACCTTGCAGGTACAGACGGGCAACGTGACGCTGAATACCGTTGAAGCGGCGGTCTATTTTGAAAAGCCGAACGTTCCGGCAATCGCGCCTGCGGAAGAGCCGAAAGGCATCCCCGTTTGGGTATGGATCGTGGCGGCAGTCGCCCTGTGCTCGGTTATCGGTGTTTGTGTCTTTGCAAAGGCAAGAAAAAGCAGATAATCTCTTGCAAAACGGTTTGGGATATGATATAATAATATGAATACGAATACGTATCATTACCCAAAAAGGAGAAATTATAGATGAAACTCGGTATCGTGGGACTTCCCAACGTGGGAAAGAGCACATTGTTTAACGCACTCACAAAGGCAGGCGCAGAAAGCGCCAACTATCCGTTTTGCACCATCGACCCCAACGTGGGCGTGGTCACCGTTCCCGACGAGCGTCTGGACAAGCTCGCAGAAATGTACAACCCCAAAAAGGTGACGCCCGCCGTCATCGAATTTGTGGACATTGCAGGTCTTGTCAAGGGCGCGTCGCAGGGCGAGGGCTTGGGCAACAAATTCCTCTCGCACATCCGCGAGGTTGACGCGATCGTGCACGTTGTACGTTGCTTTGGCGGCAGTGACATCATTCACGTCGAGGACAGCGTGGATCCTGCGCGCGACGTGGACATCATCAACACCGAGCTCATTCTCTCCGACATGGAGCTGTTGGAGCGCCGCATCGACCGCGTCAAAAAGGCAGGCAAGGGCGACAAAGCCGCGCTGGCGATTCTCCCTGCGCTGGAGCGCATCGGCGAAGCGCTTTCCAATGGCAAGCCCGCGCGTTCCGTCGAGCTGACCGGCGAAGAAAAGGAACAGCTTTTTGACCTCCCGCTGTTGTCTTGGAAGCCCGTCATTTACTGCGCGAACGTCTCCGAGGCAGACCTTCCCAAGGCTCCCGAGGAGAACCCCTACTACGTTTCGCTTTGCAAAGCAGTCGAAGGTGAGCATGCGGAGATCATCACGGTCTGCGCAGGCATCGAGTCCGAGCTTGCCGAGCTGGACGAAGAGGAGCAGCAGGCATTTCTGGAAGACCTCGGCGTGACCGAAGCGGGACTTTCCAAGCTGATCCGCGCTTCCTATCACCTGCTCGGCTATATCAGCTACCTCACCGCAGGCGAGCCCGAGGTGCGCGCTTGGACGATCGTCAAAGGCACCAAAGCGCCCCAGGCGGCAGGTAAGATCCACTCCGACTTTGAGCGCGGCTTTATCCGCGCAGAGGTCGTCTCGTACGATGCGCTGATGGAAAAAGGCTCTTACGTCGCCTGCAAGGAAGCAGGCCTTGTCCGTTCCGAGGGCACGGAGTGCGTCATGCAGGACGGCGATATCGTACTGTTCAGATTTAACGTATAAAGCTTGCATGGGGCTTTGCCCCTTACCCCATTCTGATCTTCCACAATATTTCTCATGCCGAAAACTATCGTTTTCGGGAAAAGGTTTATTAAGATAAGTTTCCGAAAACGCCAGTTTTCGGCATTGAATTTCTTTGGAGATTCTTAAGAACCTTTCTTTTTAAAGAAAGGTTCTTAAGCGTTTTCCCAAGACACCAAAGGAGAAAATCACATGAAAAAGCGCATTCTTCCCCTTTTGCTGGCAGTTTTGTTTTTGCTGGGCGCAGTTCCGTTTGCGGCATCGGCAGAGACCGCGACTGCCAAGATCTCGGGCATTGACACCTCGCGCGGCGAAGGTTCTTTGATCGTCTACACCCCCGGCTACGGCGCAACCACCGCGACCAATGAGTGGGGCGTCGAAGCCGTTGTCGGCGCGGACAACAAGGTCATTTCCGTCGGCGGCAACAACTCCGAGATCCCCAAGGGCGGCTTTGTCGTTTCGGGCCATGACTCCGACGTCGCCGAGGGCAAAAACAAAACATGGGTCAAAAACAACATCCACGTCGGCGACTACGTGTACTACAACGACATCACGATGATGCTAACGGTTTCTGCCGAGCCGCTGGACTTGGACAAAGAGGTCTTTTTTGAGATCACCCATGCTGTCAACGGCGTCAACGCCACACGCGGCGAAAACGCGATGATCGTGTTCAACCCGTCCAAAGGCGCGACCACGGGTACCAACGAGTACGGCTACGAGGTCATCGTGAGAAACGGTCTGGTCACCAAGCTGGGCGGAAACAACTCCAACATTCCGTCCGACGGTTTTGTCGTTTCCGGTCACGGCACCTCGCTGGACTGGCTGCAGGATAACGTTATGATCGGTATGCGCGCGGAATACAACCGCGACACCAAGACGATCAAGTTTATTTACGACGCCGAAGGTCTCGAAAAAGGTATTTCCGCGGTACTGGACACTATCCCCACCGCGATCGAAAAAGCAAAAAACAACTTTATGTACATTCAGTACGACGTGCTGTACAGCGAGCATGACAAGGCGTCGAAAGCATTGACAGACGCGGTTGCGGCTCACAAGGCAGGCGGCAGTGACGCGGAGTTTGCCGCGGCTTGCGATGCGATCAAGGATCAGATCGCTGTGATCAACGCGAGTATTTCCGAAAGCTACACCGTACAGTACCGTGCCGTATGGGTGCGTCCCTCGCAGAGCAACGCATCCGAGGTCGATGCATACGTCAAGCAGCTCCACGATGCGGGCATCAACACCGTTTGTGTCGAGGGCAACTTCAACAACGGTGTGATTATGAACACGCCCGAGGACTGCCTGTTCCAGCGTATCAAGACGTTCCGTTATGACGTTTTGCAGGCGTACATCGACGCATGCCACAAGTACGGCATGGAGTGCCATTTGTGGATGGCGATTATGGAGGTCGGTCACAGCAAGGGAAGTTACTACAGAGATTGCATCGCATACAAAAAGCCCGAATGGCTGTGTCTCAATCAAAACGGCACGCCCGACAACCCCGACGATTTTATGATGATCGACCCCGCCAACGAAGAAGCGCGCGAGTATCTCGTCAGTTTCTACGAGTGGATCATCCGCAACTACGACATCGACTGCTTTGAGCTGGACTACATCCGTTATTACACGCAAAACGGTACGTTGGACTTCGGTTACACGCAGACGGCGTTTGACGGCTTTGAAGAAGCGTACGGCCACGGCGTGACGCCGACGTTTGATACGAATGCATCCTACTGGAACGACTGGGTCAAGTACCGTCAGGACTGCGTGACCGAAATGGTCAAGGCTGTGCACGAAATGGTCGAGCGCGTTGCTCCCGAAGTGCTCATTTCCGCAGACGTAGTCGCTTCCCCCAACGGCGGTGCGACCTACAGCTACCAGAACTACCTGCCGTGGCTGGAAGAGGGCTGGATCGACATTCTGCACCCGATGGCATACGGCGACGGCTTTGGCGATGACATCAAACAGCAGGTTTCCATCGGCGGCGACCGCTGTATGATCGTCACAGGCTTGGGTGTCTTTATGCCCTCGTTGGGCGCGACCGAAATGGTACGCCAGGCGGCAGAGGATAACGAATACGGCGCGTACGGCGACTGCTACTTTGAAGCAAGCGCTTACCTCAAGGACAAGGCAGGCGAGGCGCTTTTGCAGTCCGTTTACCGCAACGACGCATTGGCTCCGTTTTTGGACAGAGACGCATCGATCAAGGCGTGCCTGAACTATCTCAAGGGACACATCGACGACGTTTTGCTCCCATTTGACGGCGTTTCCGAGGACGAAGCAACGGTCTTGAAAGCGGCAATCGATGACGCGGTCGCAAACACCGCAGACAGCCGTATCGCTTCCGCACAGCTTTCCGCTCTGCGCGACGCGATCGACGCGGTCGCAAACACCAAGGCACGTAAAGCGCTTAACGCCGACCTGCTGCGTGCGGAACGCATCATCATCACGACTTACCAAGTAAGCCGTGACGAGCTGGTCGGAGACATTTCAATGCCCGAGGGCGACCGTGTCTTCCCGCCCGAAACGTCCGAGGACGAGATTTCCGGCGAAGAAAGCAAGACGGAAAGCGCAGCCGTAAGCGAGGACGCTTCCGAGCCGACCGGCACGGGCAAGAACCCCGTCGGCGGCATGGTGCTGTACATTCTGCTCGGCATTCTCGGTGCCGG
>JAFQII010000245.1 GCA_017397605.1 Clostridia bacterium | reverse complement strand
CGGCACCAGGGAACTTTTTTGCAAAAAAGCTCCCTTGTTTTATCTTTTGGGAGGAATGTCTATGCGAGACATTTTGCAACATATCTCGCCGACCGCGTCCACAATCATTGCCCTCGCGGCGATGCTGTTTTGCGGGTTTGCGATGACGCGGCTGACCAAACGGTTGCGTCTGCCCAACGTCACGGCATACATTCTTACGGGCATACTGTTGGGGCGGTACGGCCTCGATCTGATTCCCGCGCAGATCGTCGATGGCATGGATTTTTTGTCCGACGTCGCGCTTTCCTTTGTTGCGTTCTCGATTGGTGAGTTTTTTCGCTTTTCTGCGCTGAAAAAGAACGGCATCCGCTCCTTTGTGATCGCGCTGGCGGAATCGACCGCGGCGTCGCTGCTGACGTTTGCCGTGCTGTATTTTGTCTTGCATCTGCATATCGCGTTTTGCATCCCCGTCGCGGCGCTCGCGGCAGTGACCGCGCCGACGTCCACGGCGGTGACGATCCGGCAAACGGGTGCAAAAGGGGAGTTTGTCGACACGCTTTTGCAAACGATTGCGCTGGACGACATCATTGGCCTTGTCTGCTTTTCGGTCGCAACCTCGCTGGCGGCGGCAAGCCTTGCGGGCGGAGGCGCGATCGAAGCGTCACACATCTGGCTTCCGCTTTTGCACAACGCGGGCGCGTTTGTGTTGGGCGGACTGTTTGGACTTTTGATGAAATGGCTGATGCCTACCAGCCGCTCGACGGACAACCGTCTGATCATTTCGATCGCAGTGCTGTCGGCGTTCGGCGGCGTCTGTGCGCTGTTTGACATCTCGCCGCTTTTGGGCTGTATGTCGATGGGAACGGTGTATATCAACACCACAAACGATCAGAAGCTGTTCAAACAACTCGGCTACTTCAGCCCACCGATTTTGTTGCTGTTTTTTGTGCGGAGCGGATTGCAGTTTGATCTGGGCGCGTTGCTTTCGCCGTCGGGGGTTGCCGGCAGTGTTCCGCTTGCGCTTGTCGCGGTGTTGTACGTGGCTTTGCGCATGGCGGGCAAATATGCGGGCGCGTTTGCAGGGTGCGTGGTGACCAAAAAAAGCAAAAAGACGCGCAACTACCTCGGGCTTGCTTTGACACCGCAGGCGGGCGTTTCGATCGGTCTTGCGGCACTGGGTGCGCGTACGGTCGGCGGAGAAACGGGCGAGGCGTTGCAGACGGTCATCGTTGCCGCGGGCGTGCTGTACGAGCTGATCGGCCCCGCGCTTGCAAAGCTGGCGCTGTACCTGTCGGGCGCATATACCGACAAATTGGAGGAGCTTGTACCCGAAACGGAAGAATTGAGTCAACTCACGCCGACCGAAAAACTGATCAAGCGCATCCGCCATATCCAGCAGACGCTTCCGCCGCCCCACGAGGAGGAGCAGGCGTTTGACGAAGCGGCAGAAGAATACTACACCATGCGCCAAACGCAAAACAGACGTCTGTTTGGCAGACGCATGCGATAACAAGGGAGGATTTTTGATATGAACGATCCGATTGTAACACTTTTGGGCAGCTGGGCATCGGAGCTCGGAACGTGCTCTGTGCTTCTGCGTCTTGCATTGTCCGTGACACTCGGCGCATTGCTTGGCTGTGAGCGCGCGGGCAAACGCCATGCGGCAGGCTTGCGTACATTTATGTGCGTGTCACTGGCATGCACGGTCGCAATGCTGTTGGAGCAGTATCTCGGCACACAGCTTCTTGCCGCGGCGGCGATCGTCGGCCTTGCGATCATCACGGTCAATTCCGTGTTGTTTTCGGCACGCGGCAGAATCAAGGGCCTGACCACCTCGGTAGGTCTTTGGGCGTGCGGTGCGATTGGCTTGGCAGTCGGTGCAGGCTTTTATACCGTGGCAATTGCGTCGTTTGCCGCGCTGATGTGCTCGCTGGCGCTGTTTCCGCATCTGGAGCAGTTCCTCAAAAACCGTTCCAACCATTTTGAGATCCACGTCGAACTCAAAAGCCCTGCCTACCTGCAAAACTTTGTCACCACCGTACGCGAGTTGGGAATGGTCATCGACGATATCGAATCCAACCCCGCGTACGTGCACTCAGGACTTTCGGTGTATTCCATCGCGCTTTCCGTCCGCGGCAAGGAACTGCGCAAATTTATGACACACGCCCAGATCGTCGACTCCCTACGCACGCTGGAATACGTCTCGTTTATCGAAGAATTGAATTGAAAAAGCATGTGCTTGCGAATGCACAGCGAGTGACATATGTTTTTTCTTAACACATTTTTGACACATGGAGAAATATGATGGATCATACGATTCAAAACGAAATACGCTATCGCGAAGACCTAAACGAGAAAATGCATCGCGAAAAGCTGTCCGAAGATGAACTGATGTGGATGAAAACGCATCGGGAATACAGCCCGTTTATGGGATATCCCTATTTGTTTTCCGATATTATTTCTGTCAAGCCCAACACATTGTATTCGGTTTGCGTGGAGAATTTATCGCAATACAATTGCAAAATCATTCCGAATTTTTCGGTATCGTACGGCAAGGGGGAAATCATCTCCGAGAAACCTGTTACAAGTTTAAAAAGCGGAAAAACATACAAAAAACCAATCCGCTCGTTTAGTTTACTATTTGAAGATGCTGACACGAGTAAATTTACATTTTCAGCCGAGTTGGGTTTGATGACAATCAAGTATGGGTGTTTCGTATACGATCAAAACCAAAAAATAACGATATTTCGAAGCACCGATGCCAGATTTGGAGCATGCGCGATGCTTTGCGAAAAGGTAGAGGATACGTATATTTATCGTTGCAAACTGCCGGGGGAAGAAATCATCGAAGCACAATCATTTTCTGTAAAGATTACCGAAATACAAAACGGTATTTGAGAATCAAGAATTGAACTGATAACATAGAAGCCATGGATTAAGGAGGTTAAAATGAGTGTATCAAAAAACATTTATAAGCAACTCAATCCATATTTCAAAAGCCTCGGATTTCGCAAACATGGAAGATACTTTTTTAAAATCGAAAATAATATAGCGTTTTGTTTCACGCCCGAGTTTCCAAGCTTTGTAAGAGTACAGTGTTATATTCTTCCGTTGTATATGCCCACCGATTTCCATTATTTGACTTACGGTACAGATATTGAGCATATTCACAGAGAACTGCAGGACACGATATGGACTTATGGCGAAATTACTGATGCAGAAGCAAGCGAATGGTTGGGGAAAATGGCACCTGTGATTGAGAAT
>JAFQII010000026.1 GCA_017397605.1 Clostridia bacterium | reverse complement strand
TCAGCATAAAGCTCATCGAGTGGTGCATATATCTCGCCAGTTTGCGGTCACGCTTGCGGATCTCGTCGATGTCGTGTTCGGCAAAGATGCGCGTTGCGATCAAGCGCTGATCGACTGCATGCCGCAAGATCCCTTCCGGCGAGACCGACTGCCCTTCCCTGCCAATGTAATAGCGGTAGAAATCCGCGTCGAGGTAGTACAGACGCTCGACATAAGGCAACGGCGTATACACAAACAGATTGTCCTCGTAGAACACGTGCTCAGGAAGCTTGAGTCCGCTTTTGCGGATCGTTTCGGTGCGGTAGATGCACGAATGAAGCGAAAGCTGTTGATCGATGCGGAACGGCCTAGTGTCCTTCCACGCCAGCACGCGTCCCTCGGGGAGCGCATTGCCGAAGCGGATCGTCTTTTGGTATCCGGTATGCGTATGCTCATAGACATAATTGCAGACCATCAGATCCACGCCGCCGTCTTTTTCAAGTTCTTGCAGTGTATCTACAACCTGTTCCAGCGCAGTTTTGTCCGCCCAGTCGTCGGAGTCCACCACTTTGAAATACAAACCGTTTGCAACCGCAAGTCCGCTGTTAATTCCCGCGCCATGACCGCCGTTTGGCTGGTGAATGACGCGGACCGTCTCGGGGTATTTCTCTGCATATGCATCCGCAATCTCACCCGTACGGTCCTTGGAGCCGTCGTCGATGATAACGATCTCGCAAGTATCCTTTGCGTGCAAAAGGCTCTCGATGCAAACGTGCATATACTCTTGCGAGTTATAGCACGGCACGACAAATGTAATCAATTTTATATTCTCGGACATGATGCGCCTCTTTTATTTCTCCTTGTGGCAAAGCGCCAATGCGCTCGCCGCCGCCGCGTCCATGTTGTAATAACGGAACTCGGCAAGTCTGCCCGCGAGATACAACGCGGGATATTTGCCCGCTTCTTCGCGGTATTTTGCGTACAACTCCTTGGAATCGGCATTTGCAATCGGATAGTACGGAATATCCCCTTCGCCGCAGGGCTTGGAATACTCTTTCATCACCGTTGTAACGGGGCATTTCTGGCCCGTGAGATGCTTAAACTCCGTCACACGCGTATAATCCTTGTCAACCGTGTAATTGATCGTACCGCAAAGCTGTGCGTATTCTTTGGAAAGCGTCTCAAATACAAAATCCAGCGAGCGGTACGGCAGTCTGCCGTATTTGCCGTCAAAAAGCTCGTCCAGTGCACCCGTATACAGCACCTTGCCGTCAAACGGCTTGCCCTCAAACGCAATCTTGCCGTCCGCAAGCGCCAGCACGTCCTTTGCATCGGTTTCGCACCGCACGGTGATCGACGGATGGTCGAGCATATTTTGGAACATCGCGGTATAACCGTTTTCGGGCATGCCCTGATAGCAGTCGGTAAAATAACCGTTCTCTTTGGATATGCGCACGGGAACGCGCGCAGTAACCGCAGGATCGATCTCCTCGGGCGTAACGCCCCACTGCTTGACGGTATAATACTTAAAAATGTTTTCGTACACGAACTCGGCAAGCTCGCAAAGCAACGGATCGTCGCTCTTGCGCAGCTCCAGAATCGTGACACAGTTCCCTTCTCCGTAGCGCTCAACGAGAAGCTTGCGCATCTGCTCGGCTTTGCGGAAGCCAAACGCGATCACCATGGAGTTGAGGTTGAACGGAACGGGCATGTATTCCCCGTCAACGTCCGCAAGCACCTTGTGCTTATACCTGCGCCACGTGGTGAAGCGCGACAAAAACGCCCACACTTCCTCGTCATTCGTGTGGAAAATGTGCGGCCCGTAGCGGTGTACCAGCACACCCGCTTCGTCCTTGCAGTCGTACGCGTTGCCGCCGATCTGCGCCCGCTTTTCGATGACCAGTATTTGTTTGCCTTGCTCTGCCAGCGCACGCGCGGCGGTCGCGCCCGTCATGCCTGCGCCGACGATGATCCAATCGTACATGATGATCGCCTCTTACTCAAAGGGAACGTTGAGGCTCTGCCTCAAACTCCGATTAAGAAACTTTTTTAAAAAAAAGTTTCTTAATAATCTTCAAAAAACTTCTGTTGCCCGACACTATCGTGTCGGGGAAAAATAATTAGATGCTTTTCCGAAAACGTCAGTTTTCGGCACGAAAAGTTTTTGGGGGTTCCAAGGGGACTTTTTTCAAAAAGTCCCCTTAGCGTTCTCCCTTAAAACTTCTTGCTGTCCTTGAGCTCCACGATGCGCAGGAACGCGTCGCGCTTGGTGTCTTTTGCAAAGTAGCCCGTACGGACGAACTGGAATTTTTCGCCGGGTGCCGCATCGGCAAGCGCTTTTTCCACGCGGCAGCCCGTGAGGTGCACGACAGACTCGGGGTTGATATAGTCGTCGTAGGTCTTATCCTCGGGGATCGCGCCGGTGTTCTCGATCGTAAAGAGGCGGTTGTAGAGATAAACGTCCGTCTCGACGGATTCCGTCGCGGACACCCAGTGACTCGTGCCCTTGAGCTTTCTGCCGTC
>JAFQII010000244.1 GCA_017397605.1 Clostridia bacterium | reverse complement strand
TACATGATCTCCAAAATGGAGAAATTCATACAGCAAGCTGCCAATTGCAGTGTTGCGGCGTTGGCAACGGGTCCCGAAGGATTGTGCGGTGCAAACGGGATGTAATGCGCTTCTGCAAGCGCGGCAATCTTTTTGAGCTCCAGAATACCGCCTGCGTGGCTGACGTCGGGCTGGACATAGTCCACCGCACCGAGGTTAAACAGCTCTTTAAACGAACGCAAGCCGTAGAGACGTTCACCTGCGGAAATTGCAACGGGGGAACGGTCACGGACGCGTTTCAGCGCCTGGATATCGTCGGGAGGCGTAGGTTCTTCAAAGAACGTAGGTTTAAACTGCTCAAGCTCTTTTGCGATTTTGATACCTGTTGATACGTCAAATCTGCCGTGGCCTTCGATCAAAAGGTCGACGCTCGGACCGACTGCTTTTCTGACCGCGTCAACGCATTCCAGCGCGCGGGTGAGGTCCGCATTGGAGATTTCCAAAAAGCTTTTTCCGAACGGGTCCCACTTCATGGCTGTGACACCGCGCTTAACGGCTTCTGCCGCCTTTTGACCGAATTCCTCGGGTGTGGATGCGCCTGCAAACCAACCGTTGACGTAGATGCGTACAGAGTCTCTCATTTTGCCGCCGAGCAATTCGTAGACGGGAACGCCCAGCACTTTGCCCTTGATGTCCCAAAGTGCGGTCTCGATACCCGAGATGGCGGACATCAGCACAGCGCCGCCGCGCCAGTAGGCGTCGCGGTACAAATTGTGTACATGCTCTTCGATGCGCATCGGGTCTTTGCCCAAAAGCGCCTCTTTTGCATGCTCGATTGCACCCAAAAGTGCATATTCCTTGTATTCCAGCGTCGCTTCACCGACGCCTTCGTAGCCCTCATCCGTGTAGACCTTGATAAATACCCAGTTGGTTCTGAAGCAGTCTACCACAAAAGGGCGGATATCCGTTATTTTCAAAACGTCATCTCCTTATAAAAAGTTGGTATTAAAACATTTTTCCATACAAATACAGAAGGATCCAGATCGTCAAGCGTGCCGAAATGAATCGGTACGGCGTACCGTGCGCCGACACAGTCGCAGAATTTTGCGGCGTCAACTGCATTCATATTGTTTCCCTTGCCGTTGATCGGCAAAAAAACATAGTCAACAGATATGTTTATGCTTTGCAGCATAGAAGGACAAAACAACGTGTCACCCGTGACGTAATAGGTTTTGCCTTGGTGCTCAATGATATATCCCACTGCATACGGATCGGAGTGAACAGCCCCTACGGTCGTTACAGTAACATCGCCGTGCGACCAGACGACACCGGGGGAAACACGGACAAAGTTGTTGCTTCCTCCCGCCTTACGGACCTTTTCCCATACGGAGCAGGGCGACAAAACCGTAACGGCGCTTTTGGCGTGAATGAAGTGCGGTACGGTTTCGGGATCGTAATGATCAATGTGATCGTGCGTAAACAGCATCAGATCAGGCTTGATGTCCCACACAAAGTCAGGGACATCGATCTTTCTGTGCACCGCTACCGCTGCGGCGCTGTCCGAAAAATACGGATCGACGAGAATCGTTGTCTGATCGGTGACAAACAACAGTCCCGCTTGACCGAGCCAGGTGACTTTCATCGGAAGTTCGCTCCGCCGTTGACGTCAAGTGTTGCGCCGGTGATGTAACACGCTTCGTCGCTTGCGAGATAGACTGCAGCTGCACCGACATCTTCGATTTTTCCGAGTCCGAGCGGAATGCTTGCGCCGAGCTCCTCGACACCCTCTTCGCCGTGGGTCTGTACCAAAAGCTCTGTGCGGATGAGTCCGGGTGCAATTGCATTGACTGTGATATTATGCTTTGCAGCCGTGCGTGCAAGCGTTTTGGTAATGCCGATCTGTCCGCTCTTGGTTGCCGCATAATGAATATGACCAAACAGCGCGCCGCGCTCGCCGACAACGGAGGAGATAAAGATGATACGTCCGCATTTCTGCTCGCGCATGATTTCCATAGCCGCTTTACTGCAAATCATACCGCTGGTCAGATTGGTTTTGATGATTCTGTCCCAATCCTCGTATGTCATCTCAAAAATATCTTTGTCCTGCGATGTACCGGCATTGTTGACCAAAATATCAAGTCTGTTAAACGTTTTTATGATTTTGTCAAACATGCCCTTGACTTGTTCCGGATCGCTGACATCCGCCTTGATAACCAACGCTTTGCGTCCCATTGCGTCGATTTTCTGAGCGACCTCTTCCGCAGCGGCAACATTGCCCATGCAGTTGACAACAACGTCCGCACCCGCTTCCGCAAGCGCCAGCGCAATGCCTCTGCCGATTCCTCGGGACGAGCCCGTTACCAAAGCGACTTTTCCTTTTAAGCTAAACATACACATGTTACCTCCTGTGCATCTAATGTAATGGTTTGACCAAAGATTTCAAATGTTTGGGCGGAAGCAGAATCGTTCCAAAGCGCATACATGCGCTCACTTCCGTTTTGGAACTCCCCGTATCTGATACAAGCAGGCAGGGGAAGATCGTTCTCGCACACGTACTGTCCTTCGTAGAAGAACTTGCGGTATTTTTCTTTGAGCGCGAGAATTTTTGCGAGTTTTTCACCGAGTGTGGGCATCGAGGCGATGCTCGTGCGTCCGCGCCACGGACAAATGTCATGTCTGTATCCGTGGATAAATGCGTGCCCAAGCTGTCTGTCGGTGCCTTCCTTGTTATCATGTACAAATCGGTCGGTCTGGATAATCTCGGGGAACGTGCGCATAAACATCTCGGGGAAACAGTTGGGTCCAAAGATCGGACCGAGCTGACAGCCGTGGATATAATGTACGTACGGCAAACACATGTCGTTGACCATTTCCGTACCGATCGCCTTGCCGTCGGGACAGTTTGCCATGAGCTTCTTAAACGCCTCTACACGCCATTTCTCACATGCATCGGGTCTCGGACCGTGAAAATGCTCTTCGTTGAAGCAGGGCAGCGGAGCAGCCGCACCGATCTGGTCAAAGAACGCAGAGTCGGCGCCAAAGTCAAACTTCATCTTTTCGTGCATGACCACACGGTTTTGCCATTCCTCATTGGCGGGACATGCGGTAACAAATGACTTGTATCCGAATGCACGGAACATCAGACCGTCGTTGCCGAAACGGTAGTGATCGCGGTAATCGTTGCCGTCAATATCGATACGGCAGACTTTGTGACCGATTTCTCGGTAATAATCCGTTGCGACGTCGATCAACTGTCCGTTGGTATACAGCGTAACGTGTCCGCCCATTTTTTGAACCGCCTTGACAGCTTGTCTGAGCTTTTCCGCACCGCCGAGTGCGTCATCGGGCTCGTAGATTGGATAACCGTTGTCAAAACGGCCTTTCCACCAACCAAAGACCATCAGCATGTTGAGTCCGTATTTCGCGCCTTCCTCATAGATACGGGGAAGATCATCGTAGGTAAACATCGCCTCGCCAAACTGGTGGCGCAAAATGACGCGTTGCCAGCCGGTGATATTTTTGACCCATTCGGGTACGGTAGGAGGAGTATACCAGTTTGCTCTGGCATAGCCGCCGTAAATATCCGATCCTTTGCGCCAATTGCCTTCACACAGAGAAACAAAACACTCCGAAACAGTCACGGTCTCGCCGTTTTTGGCGCAGGGCAAATGTGAGATCGCCATCAAAAGCCTCGGATCACATTCTCTCGGAGAGACACCGACGGAAAGCACGCAGATCTTAAGCTCCGGATCGTGTCTGCCCATGTACAAAAAATGGTTTCCGCTTTGCAAGCCAAACCAGGCCATTGCGGTGTCACCCGGATAGCGCATCGGGTTCCACACAACGTGGTTGTCGGCAGACATATATTCCGTGTGGCTTGTTCTGCGCACGGTTTCCCACGGATTGTTGATGATCGCGCCCAAACCGTTTGCATGGTAAAAAACGTCGTTTGTACGCTCTTCATCACATGCGGTCGCCAAATCTACAAACGGCAGTTGCAGCTCGTTGAGACGCACGTCGCAGCGATTGGTCACGGTTGCACCAAACAAAAAGCCTGCGTATGTATGGACACATGCACGTACCGTAACCGTCAGAGAGATGTTAAATACTCTGCCGTTGTCCGCGACAAGTCTGTCATAAACGATGATCAGCGTGTCGTTTTCGCACTTAACACTCCCGCTTTGTTTGGAAGAACGGATCGTCATTTCGCGGTCATAGCCGTCATCGCCGTACGCGCGCCAAAAATCGGCATGCTCACTTTGGCACAGCGGCAAGCCGTTTGCAGACCATCTGATCCCGCTTGCGTTGCTGTCGATCGAGAAAGCGAGTTTGCCCGAGGTAAGCGATAGCATAGAATGTCTCCTTTGCTTACAAAAATTTTATTATTAATATTATATCACAAAGATAACAAAAGAAAAGGGGTTTTGGAAAATATTGTTGAGAAATCTCAAACATACACAAAATTTTTTTGATCTCATATACTGACAGCAGAAACTATCAACGGAGGAATACGATGAATCAGAATTGCAACGATTGCACAAATAGAAACGCATGTACGTTATGCTATAATACGGAAAACTGCACCTGCTGTTGCTGCCGCGGGCCGCAGGGACCTCAAGGACCTCAGGGTCCGACCGGTCCACAGGGTCCTGCAGGAGCTACGGGAGAACAAGGCCCCCGCGGTGAAACGGGCGCGGGAGGTGCACAAGGTCCGCAGGGGCCGATGGGTCCTCAGGGACCGATGGGGGAAACGGGCCCGCAGGGGCCGCAAGGCGAAACGGGTGAAACGGGTGCGCAGGGTCCGATCGGCGCAACCGGGGCGACGGGTCCGCAAGGCCCCGCAGGCGCAACCGGTCCCCAAGGTCCGATCGGCCCGATTGGTCCGCAAGGTCCGGTTGGCCCGCAAGGGCCTGCGGGAGAAACGGGTGCGGCAGGTGCACAAGGTCCAATCGGTCCTGCAGGACCGCAAGGCATACAAGGCCCGATCGGCGCAACCGGAGCTACGGGTCCTCAAGGTCCGATCGGTCCCCGAGGCCCGCAAGGCCCGGCCGGACCCGCAGGACCGCAAGGTGCAAGCGGCGGTGTTTTAAACTTTGCAGACTTTTTTGCATTGATGCCGTCCGATAACCCCGTTGTGGTGTTACCTGGCGAGGACGTGGCTTTTCCGCGCAATACTGTCATCAGCAGCACCGATCTGACGAGGGTCGGAGCGAGTGCCTTTTCGCTTGGTCCGATCGGAACGTATCTCGTGATGTTTCAAGTCAGTGTAACACAAAGCGGTCAGCTTGTATTGACACAAAACGGCGTTGAACTGACGGATACGGTTGTCGGACGCGCGGCAGGTTCTAATCAGATTTTTAGCTTTTCTTTGCTTACGACAGAGACCGAAAATACGGTCATCACGGTACGAAACCCGTCCGGTAACGGAAACGCCTTGACTGTCACATCGTCTGCAGGCGGTTTAAGACCCGTATCGGCGCATCTTGTGGTCGTTCAGCTTCGCTAAAATGCAATCGCCCGCGTTCAGTCGCGGGCGAAACATATTTTTACAATAGGTTCTCTAATTGTTTATAAAGCGCATCTGCCCAGATTCTGCATCCTTCAGCATTTGGATGACCGCCATACTTGGGCAAATGGTCGGGCTCGCCCTCGCTCAGAAGCGGCACAACGTCAAAAAACAAATCGGCTTCTTTGGCAAGTCTGCCTCGAATAAAATCATTTACCCGTTTCCAGACCTCAATTTGTCCGCGGTTGTATTCAAACGGCGGTACGGTCTGCAAAACAATCCGAATGCCCTGTTGCTTAAGAGCGTGCACAATGGTTTGGAGATCTGTCAAAAGCTGATCCTCGGGATAGTATTGCAGAATATCGTTTGCGCCCAGACAAAGCACGACGGTGTCGCTGTGCTTGGCTTTTTTCCACCATGCGTCCAAGGTTGCGGCATCGTTTGCTCGTGCATAACCGATCCCGATGTTCCAGCATGCATATTGTTTGTCGAGTTTGTTTGCAACAAGCGCATTCCAATGTGCGTAAGAATTATTTGGTGTACCGATTCCTTGCGTAATCGAGTCGCCCCAAAATGTGATTCTGTGGTTGATCTTTCGGTCGCATCCAACCATACCTGCCAAGGGCATCTTTCGGTCGTATTTCCATTCACCGTTCTGACAGATAAAAATCGGCAATAGGCTTTCCTCGTGATAGGGGATCATTTCGCCCGAAAAGGCGATTTCCAAACAAAGATATTCATCTTTGTCAAACGTAAGCTCGATCGGATCGTTCCAAAACGTTTCGCCCGAAGCAACTTCTTTGGAGGTACATCCGTCAAACGTCAGATCACACCATGCAAAAACGTCGGAATCATTGTGATGCATCGCATCGGTCGCAAATGTCTCTGAACCTGCACGGCCGATGCGCGCACGGTGAATCGTCCAAGGCTTGCAGACAAGATTCTTCTGGCTGATATCTCCCAAAGCGTACGTGCTGTCAATCGTATTGGTAAACAGCAGGGAATACCGATAGGTACCGCCGACGGTGATCTTGTAAAACATCCGTCCGAAACGGATCTCGTCTTTTGCAGTCCCGAAATAGAACTGATTTCCGATTCCTGCAATTGTATTGGAGCTAAAAGTCTCAAAGTAATTCATACGCCACGACTCCGTACAGATGATGAAATCAGTATACTGTTTTTGCGGTTTGTTGTCAAGAATCTTTTTATCCAAAAAAATTTAAAAAAAGGCTTGACAAATCAAAATCATTATGCTATACTACCCCACGTGCCGCGGGTGTGGCGGAATTGGCAGACGCGCTAGATTCAGGTTCTAGTGGACTTTAATTTTATTATATTTAAAAGTGTTGTTAATCTTTGTGATTAGTCCATAACTTACTTCTATATTATTTTTACTTTTTATCAACTTAAAATCAT
>JAFQII010000243.1 GCA_017397605.1 Clostridia bacterium | reverse complement strand
TCGGTCAAATCAAGGTTGGAAATGACATCGCAATCGCACAGAAGCACCTGATCTTCCTTACACTCATTGATAAACTGGCGTGCGGAGATCAACGCTTCCAGACGGGAAGCATACAGCGCATTGCCGCGGTTGGCAAATGCAGTGATAAACGGAGGAAGGATCTTGATACCACCGTTACGGCGTGCCAAGTCCCAATCCTTACCGGTGCCGAGATGCTCCATCAAAGACTGATAGTTATAGTGCGCAAGCACACCGACCTTGGTGATGCCTGCATTGACCACGTTGGAAAGGGTAAAATCGATCAAACGGTAGCGGCATCCGAACGGAACAGATGCCATGGTGCGGTCGCCCGTCAGCTCGGGAACGCGGCGTTCATTCAAACCCGCAAACAGAATCGCAACGGTACTCATACGGTTTCTTCCTCCTTGCATGTCAGTTTTGCAAGCTCTTCTCTGCCAAAGCGGACGTTATCGGCAATCACGGTGTCTGCGGGGACATTCAGTTCGCCGCCGACAAGCGTGATTCCCTCGGAGATCTCGATCGGTTTGCCGACCTTGGCATTTGCACCGATCTCCGTACCGCCGTCCATGACAGTATAATGTACTTCCGCACCCGCGCGGATGGTGACGTCATCAAAGAGCACACTGTCGTATACGACCGCGCCTTCTTCTACCACAACACCGGGAGACAGCACGCTGTTGATGACCGTGCCGTAGATCTCACAGCCCTCGGTAATGACCGAGTTGCGGACAACGGCACTCTCGCCGATAAACTGCGGCGGACGTGCGTTGTTGCGCGAGTAGATGCGCCAGCCGGAATCATGCAGCGTCAGGTTGGGCGTCGAGCCGAGCAGATCCATGTTTGCTTCCCAAAGGCTCTGGATCGTTCCGACGTCTTTCCAATACCCTTGGAAACGGAATGCGTAGAGCTTTTCGCCGTTTGCAAGCATCGCGGGGATGATGTTTTTGCCGAAGTCGTTTTGCGACGCGGGATCTTGCTCGTCCGCGATGAGGTAAGAATACAGTTTGTCCTTGGAGAATACGTACACGCCCATCGAAGCAAGCGTGCTCTTGGGCTGCTTGGGTTTTTCCTCAAACTGGGTGATGCGTCCGGTTTCGTCGGCACTCATAATGCCGAAACGGCTTGCTTCCTCCAGCGGAACGTCAAAGACCGCGATGGTGCAGTCCGCGCCGTTGGCTTTGTGCGCCTCAACCATCTCCGCATAATCCATGCGGTAGATATGGTCGCCCGAGAGGATCACGACATAGTCGGGATCAAATTTGTCGATAAAGCTCAGGTTCTGATAAATTGCGTTGGCAGTACCCTTGTACCACTCGGAACGGTTCATCGCCTGATACGGAGGCAGGGTCAGCACGCCGCCGTAAGTGCGGTCGAGGTCCCAAGGAAGTCCGTTGCCGATATACTCGTTGAGTGCAAGAGGCTGATACTGTGTCAGCACGCCGACCGCGTCAATACCCGAATTGACGCAGTTGGAAAGGGGAAAATCGATGATGCGGTACTTACCGCCGAAGTTGACAGCAGGCTTGGCGATGCGCTCTGTCAGAAGATACAGTCTGCTGCCCTGTCCGCCTGCAAGCAGCATGGCTACCGTTTATTTCTTTTTTGCCATGGTTTTGGTCCCTTTCGTCGTTGATTTTTATGATACTGCGGAGGAGTCCTCCTCCGGCTTGGAAACATAGACAGTGCCAAACACGTCTCCGTCATCCTGATACGGGAGCAGTTCCTGCGAAAACGCATAGATCAACGCCGCGGTCAGAATCGCCAGAACGGCAAGCCCGATTCCGCCCGTAATACGGTTGCGAAGCTGTTGTTGATGCATAGCGGCACTCCTTCCTCAAAATGACACACGGTTATAATTCTTACGGCACACAGTTATAATTCTTATAGAAAAAAAGACATTATACGGACACAATACACTTATACATAAGCAGTATACCACAAAATTTTTGCTTTGGCAAGGGGGTTGTACGAAATGTTCTTGTTGTTTTTTGTGTTTTTTTGGTATTTTTTTGCAAAAACTTTGGTGAGAAATTTTTATTTTTTTATCCGATGCCCCTTTACAAAGCAAAAAGAATGTGGTATACTATCATGAGCGGATTTTGAGGTCCGCCCAAAAAATCAAGATAGGCTGGGTCCGAGGCATCGTGCGATTCCTGCGCATCCGTTCACCGGACCTCCCGCTCGGCTTATCCACAGAAAATTTTTACGGAGGTGAACACACATGCTTTTGAAGGACCAGAAACAGCAGATCATCAAAGATTACGCTGTACACGAAGGCGACACCGGTTCCGCAGAGGTGCAGATTGCGATTCTCACCACGAGAATTAAGCAGCTCACCGAGCATCTGAAGGCAAACCCGAAGGACAACCATTCCAGACGCGGCTTGCACATGATGGTCAGCAAGAGAAAGAAATTCCTCGGCTATCTGCAGAAGAAGGACATCAACCGCTACCGTGCGATCGTTGAGAGCCTCGGCCTCAGAAAGTAATCCCCAGACGCAAGTGACACGGGCGATGCGGCTCAAAACGCATTGCCCCTGTTACCCCGCCCGGCCGCGAGCCGTTGTTTATCATTTAAATATGCATCCAAACCGTTTGGGTCTGTATTTAAGTGCTAAACTACGCTTGCGGCAACCTTTTCAACAAAAATCAGAAAGGAAAAAAGCAAGATGTTTGAACAGTTCAAAAAATTTGAGTATACCCTCGCAGGCAGACCGCTCGTGATCGAGACCGGCAAAATGGCTCAGCTTGCAAACGGCTCCTGCCTGGTCCGTTACGGCGAAACCGCTGTTTTGTGTACCGCAACCGCTTCCGCCGCTCCCAGAGACGGCATTGACTTTTTGCCCCTGGCAGTAGACTATGAGGAAAAGCTCTACTCCGTCGGCAGAATCCCCGGCAGCTGGAACCGCCGCGAAGGCAGACCCACCGAGCATGCCATCCTCTCCTCCCGCGTGATCGACCGTCCGATCCGTCCCTTGTTCCCCAAGGATCTCCGCAACGACATCGTTTTGTCGCTGACCGTTATGTCCGTTGATCAGGACTGCTCTCCCGAGATCGCCGCTATGATCGGTGCTTCTATCGCGCTGACCATCTCCGATATTCCGTGGAACGGCCCGATCGCAGGCGTGTTTGTCGGTCTGTGCGACGGCGAGATCATCATCAACCCGACCGAAGCACAGCGCGCAGTCAGCGATCTGCAGCTGACCGTTGCAGGCTCTGCAAACAAGGTCGTTATGATCGAGGCAGGCGCAAACGAGGTTGACGATCAGGTCATGTTTGATGCGATCATGCAGGCGCACGAGGTCATCAAGGGCGTTGTATCCTTTATCAACGAGATCCGGTCCGAGATCGGCAAAGAAAAATTCGAGTACGCCTCCTGCGAAGTTGACCACGACATGTTTGACAAGATCGAAGCCATGGTCGCAGAGGATGTCAAGGAAGCGCTCAACACCGACGACAAAAAGGTTCGTGACGCAAGACTTCAGCCCATTTACCAGCGCGTATTTGAGGCTTTGGAAGAAGAATATCCCGACTGCAAGCCGATGATCAACGAGTGCATGTACAAGCTGCAGAAGAAGATCGTCCGCAACTGGCTGTTGACCGAGCAGAAGCGTGTTGACGGCAGACGCATGGACCAGATCCGTCCTTTGGACGCAGAGGTCTCCCTCCTGCCCCGTGTACACGGCTCGGGTATGTTCACCCGCGGCCAGACGCAGGTTCTGACCACCTGTACGCTCGCTCCCATGAGCGAGGTTCAGCTCCTTGACGGCATCGACGTCGAAGAGACCAAGCGTTATATGCACCACTACAACATGCCCGGCTTCTCCGTCGGCGAGGCAAAATCCTCCCGCGGCGCGGGCAGACGTGAGATCGGTCACGGTGCACTTGCAGAGCGCTCTCTGATCCCCGTTCTTCCCTCCGTTGAGGAATTCCCCTACGCAATCCGCTGCGTATCCGAGGTTATTTCCTCCAACGGTTCTACCTCGCAGGCTTCTGTTTGCGGCTCTACGCTCGCATTGATGGATGCGGGTGTTCCGATCAAGGCTCCCGTTG
>JAFQII010000242.1 GCA_017397605.1 Clostridia bacterium | reverse complement strand
CCCAGACGGGGGGATGCGGTCACGTGGTCGCTGTTGTCTTCCACAACCTTGCCGTACTGAATGAGCTGGTTGAGGATGCCGACGGCGTAGTTCATCGGAATGGCAAAGCCCGTTCCTTCGTATTCGCCCGCCAGCTTGAGGGAGTTGATGCCCACGACCTGGCCTGCCATGTTCAAAAGCGGGCCGCCGCTGTTGCCGGGGTTGATCGCCGTGTCGGTCTGAATGAGACGCATCGTTTTGATCACGGTGCCGTAATCGTTGGTGATCTCGATCTTGCGGTCAAGTCCGCTGACGATACCCGTCGTCATCGTGCCCGCAAGCGTGAGGTCGTACGGCGTGCCGATCGCAAGCGGCTTGAGGTCTTTGGCGTTGATTTTGAGCACCGCCAGATCGCGCGTTTTGTCGCCGCCGATCAGCTCGGCGTCGTATTCCTTGCCGTCATAGAAAATGACCTTGTAGGAGCTGCCGTCCTCGACAACGTGGTAGTTGGTCGCAATATAACCCTCGGCAGTCAGCACAAAGCCGCTTCCGAGCGAATAACCGCCGTCGAGCGTAACATAAACGCTCACGCAGGAAACACTGCAAGTTTCGTACAGCACCGAAAGGTCGCTCTGCTCCTCGTAAGGCGTATCGGTGATGCCTACGGTCTGGCTGACATCCAAACTGCCGTCGTACGATTCGTCCGCAGGCAGGCTCGGCGTACTGTCGGTGCCCGGGTTCTTTTGCGCGCCGTAATCACCCGTTGCGGCGTACAGAATGGTCGGCAGGCAGATCGCCGCCGTCAAGAGCAGGCAAACCACCGCGACTGCCAAAAACACACCCGCCTTGCCGCGTTTTTTGGGATGTACGGGCTGTCTGCCGTCCCAGGAATAGACGGGAGATGCGCCAAACGTCGAGCGCTCCTCATAATGAGGCTTGGGCGGCTGTTCGGGCGCGGGCTGTTCTGTGCCCTCGGGCGAACCTTCGGGCGTTTGCTCGGGCGTGTTACCCATCTGCTGTTCGTCCTTATTTTCGTTGTTTTCGTTGTTCCATTCGCTCATGGTTTTGTTCCTTTCAGGTTATGATTCAAAGCTGTCGATGGGCTTGGTCTTTTTGCCGACACCCAGCGAAAGCCCAAAAGTAAACTCGGTGTAAGAGCCGACCTCGGACGTCACGGAAATATCCTCGCCGTGCTTGTCCAGAATGGTCTTGACGATGTACAGACCCAAGCCCGTACCCGTCTTGTCCAGACCGCGCGAGCGGTCGGATTTGTAAAAACGTTCAAAAATGTGCGGGATCTCCTCCGCGGGGATGCCCTCTCCCGTGTTGCGGACGGAAACGTGGGCTTTTTTGCCGCGCGATGCGATGCGGATTGAGATCGTGCCGCGCTCCTGCGTAAACTTGACCGCGTTGTCCAGCAGGTTGTAAAGCACCTGATGGATCGCGTCGGGATCTGCGAGCACGTAGACGTCCTCGTCGTCGCAATCAAACTCCACGTCAAGCCGTTTGGCATCGATCTTGCCCATCAGAGAGATCAAAATCTGCCGCGCCTTTTCGGTGAGATTGAAGTCGACCGTTTTCATGCTTCTGCCCGATTCCAGCCGCGAGACCTCCAAAAGCGTGTTGACCAGGCGGGACAGGCGGTGTGCCTCGCCCGAAATGGTCTGCAGATAGCGCTTGTGCTCCTCGGGCGGAATCGTGCCGTCCAGAATGCCGTCCACAAAGCCCGAGATCGTGGTCATCGGCGTGCGCAGGTCATGCGACACGTTGGCGATAAAGGTGTTTCGGTTTTCCTCATGGGTGGCAAGGCTGGTCGCCATGTTGTTAAACGCGCGCGACAGTTCGGTGATCTCGTCCTGTCCGTCCACCTTGACGCGGACGGTAAATCTGCCCTGGGCGTATTCCTTTGCCGCCTCGCCGATCTGCTTGATCGGGTCGGTGATACGGCGGGAGATCAAAGAGATCACGACCATCGCCGCAAAAAAGATCCAAAGCGCGACAACGATCATGCGCTTGGTCGCCGCATTGGCGAGATCCAGATCAAACGCCTCGTCGCCTGTCACGACAACGAGATAAACGGGCACGCCCTTGCTGTCACAGATGACTGCAAAGCTGTTGAGATGCCGTCCCTCGAGCGTTCCGCCCAGATCGCTGACGATATATTCGTTGTGATCCGCCACGATCTTGTCGACCGTTTCCTTGGACAGCATCGTATCGCCGATCTTCAGGTGTGATGCGGAGCTGGTCGCCACGACACCGTCGGTGCGAAGCACGGAAATATCCGCGCCCGTCAGATCCGCAATGCCGTTCATGTTGGAGCGAAAGCTCTCGCTCTGCAAAAGCAACGGCACGGGCAGGCTGGAAATGCGTTGCATCTCCTCCAAAAAGAATCCGATCTCATTGGCGGCAACGCCCAATTCCGAAAGTTCCTTGTCCTGCGTCTCGCTGTACAAGCCCGATGCAACGACCGAGACCAGCAAAACGATACAAATCAGCAAAATGACCGTAAAGGCAAACAGCATGCGTGAAAATACACTCTTAAACAACTTCTCACCCCGCTTCTTCTTTAATATACCATACAATTATGAACAGTTCGCGGAAAATTTTGTAAGTCTTTGCGAATTTTTTTATACGTTCCACGATCCGAGGTACTGTTTTTGCTTTTCGGTCAGCGTGTCGATTTCGATGCCCCAGGCACGGAGCTTGCGGCGCGCGATCTCCAGATCGACCTCGCGCGGAACGGGAATGACGTTGCTCTCTTTGGGCGTGTCCTTGTTTTGCACCAGATACAGCGCGCTCATCGCCTGCACGGCAAACGACATGTCCATGATCTCTGCCGGATGTCCGTCGCCTGCGCCGAGGTTGACCAGTCTGCCTTCCGCAAGCACGTAGACCTTTTTGCCGTTCGGAAGCTCGTAGCCCGTAATATTCTGACGCGCCTCCCACGAACGCACGGCGTAGGCGCGAAGGGCTTGCATGTCGACTTCCACGTCAAAATGTCCTGCGTTGGACAGAATCGCGCCGTCCTTGAGAAGCGGAAAATGCTCGGTCGTGATGATCTCCATATCGCCCGTCACGGTGACAAAGAAATCGCCCTTGGGGCATGCGTCCTTCATCGGCATGACCGCAAAGCCGTCCATGACGGCTTCCATCGCCTTGATCGGATCGACCTCGGTGACGATGACGGATGCGCCCAGACCTTTGGCACGCATCGCAACGCCCTTGCCGCACCAGCCGTAGCCCGCAACGACCACGGTCTGTCCCGCGACGATCAGGTTGGTCGTGCGGTTGATACCGTCCCAAACGGACTGTCCCGTTCCGTAACGGTTGTCAAACAAGTGCTTGCAGTCCGCGTCGTTGACCAGCACCATCGGGAACTTGAGCGCGTGATCGCGCTCCATCGCGTGCAGACGCAAAATGCCCGTGGTGGTTTCTTCACAGCCGCCGATCACGTTCGGAAGCAGATGCTTGTATTCGGTATGAATGAGGTGAACCAAGTCGCCGCCGTCGTCGATGATGAGGTTGGGCGCGGCTTCGATCACGCGCGCGATGTGGCGGTGATAGGTTTCCATGGAGCATGCATGCTCCGCATAAACGTGCAAGCCGTCCTTGACCAGCGCGGCGGCAACGTCGTCCTGCGTGGACAGCGGGTTACTGCCCGTAATATACATTTCCGCACCGCCCGCGGCAAGTACACGGCAAAGGTAAGCCGTTTTTGCCTCAAGGTGCACCGAAAGCGCGACCCTGAGTCCCGCAAACGGCTTGGTGCGCGCAAATTCTTCTTCCAATCCGCGAAGCAGCGGCATATGTTCCTTGACCCAGAGGATCTTGCGCTTTCCGCTTTCCCACAGGTCGGGGTTTTTAATCTCGTACATCATTCTTCTCCTTTTTACCAATCCTTGGTAATGCGTTCTGCGTGGTAGTAGACTTCTTCCTCGTCGATTTTTGTGAGCGCGCCGTTTTGCATGACGATCTCGCCGCCGATGATGACGGTTTCGACCTCGCTGCCGTTTGCCGCGTAGCAGAGCGCACCCGCAATATCGTGAAGCGGTCGGAACGCGACCTGCCCGAGATCCAGAATCGCAAGATCCGCCTGCATGCCCGCCTTGAGCTCGCCGACGTTTTGCAGGCCAAGCGCTTTTGCTCCGCCGACGGTCGCCATGCGGATGACCTCTTTTGCGGAGACGACGTCGCCCTCTTTGTTGATGCCCTTGGGAAGCAGGCAGGCGAAGTTCATCTCCGAGAACATGTTGAGCGCGTTGTTGGAGCCTGCACCGTCCGTACCGATACAGACGTTGACGCCCGCATCCAGCATCTGCTTGACGGGCGCAATACCGTTTGCCAGCTTGAGGTTGCTCTTGGGGTTGTGCGCGACCGAAACGCCGTGCTCCGCAAGCAGCATGATGTCCGTTTCCGAAAGATGCACGCAGTGCGCCGCGAGCGTTTTGTGGCGGAACATGCCCATTTTTGCAAGATATTCCACGGGGGAACAGCCGTGTGCGGCGTAACAGTCATCGATTTCTTTAGGCGACTCGGACAAATGGATGTTGATGCCCAAGCCCGTTTCGTCTGCGACCTCCATGACACGGTGCAAAAACGGCTCGTCGCAGGTGTAGATCGCGTGCGGTGCAAGCATACCCGAAATCAGCGGATCGTGCTTCCACTCGTTCCACTCGTCGAGCGCCTCCGCAATACGGCGTTCTCCGCCGTCCGAGCCCGTCAGCCCGCGCGTGATGACCGCGCGCATGCCTGCGTCGTGCGCAGCTTTTGCAGGAATGCCCGCAAACAAATGCATGTCGCAGAACGCGGTCGTTCCCGTTTTGATCATTTCGATACAGGAAAGCATCGTTCCCCAGTACGCATCCTCGGGCGTCAGCGTGTCTTCCTTGGGCAGAATGCGCCCAAACAGCCAGTTGTCAAACGCCACGTCGTCCGCATAGGAACGGAACAGCGACATATATGCGTGCGTGTGCGCGTTGACCAGACCGGGCATGCAAAGCTTGCCCTCGCCGTCAATCACCGTGTCGGGCACAAAGCCCTCGGGCGCGCCGTCCATCGAAAGAATGATGCCGTCCTTGATCGCAATATCGGCAGGGATCATTTCCCCGTCAATCAGCGCTTTTGTATGCTTGATCAGAATATTATCCATCTTTTTATTCTCCGTATATTTAGTCAAATTACATTATATCATATAGTGGTTAAATTTGTCAATAAATTTTCTTTTTTTATAAAACAGAAACATTTGCAAAATATTTCGCAAACAAGCGTCCTTTATACTGTGTGCAACAACAAACGAAAAGAGGAAAACACAATGGCACACAACGACACCGAATTTCTCGTACAAAAGATCCGCACGCAGTACACCGAAAAAGAGCACACGCAGTTGGATGCGCTCAAAGCACTCGACGCCAAGGTCAAACGTCCCGCAAACGCGTTTGCGTACACCTTCGGCTCGCTTGCCGCAATCATCATGGGCAGCGGCATGAGCTTGGTCATGACCGACCTTGCAAATCAGCTCGGTCTGGGCGACATGACGGTTCCCGGCATTGCCATCGGCGCGGTCGGCTTGCTCATGGCAATCATCAACTACCCGATCTACAAATCCATTCTCGGTGCGAGACGCAAAAAATATGCCAAGCAGATCATCGAGCTCAGCGACAGTATGACAAGCACATAAAAAAAACAAAAACATGCCAAACGTAAACAAAATCTTAACATTTGTATGTTATGATAAACTCATGTATCATGAGGAGGCGTATGGCATGTTTTCTATTCTGGTGGTCGAGGACGACAAGGCGCTTTGCAAGACGGTTTGTTCATTTTTGAATCAAAACGGCTACCGCGCAGTCGGCTGTCTGCACGCACGCGAGGCGTACGACGCGATGTACGACACGATGTTTGATCTGATCGTTTCGGACATCATGATGCCCGATATCGACGGCTTTGAATTTGCGCGCAATGTGCGTGAGCTGGACAAAGATATTCCGATTTTGTTTATGACCGCACGCGACGATCTGGCGTCCAAGCAGCAGGGGTTTCGTATCGGGATCGACGACTACATGGTCAAGCCGATCGACCTTGACGAATTGTTTTTGCGCATCGGGGCGCTTTTGCGCCGTGCCAAGATCGCATCGTCGCACCGTTTGGAGATCGGTTCGTTTGTCATGGATGCGGACGAGCGCACCGCCTACCTCGACGGCAAAGAGGTCGCGCTGACGCACAGAGAGTTTTTGATCCTCTACAAACTGCTCTCCTACCCCAAAAAGACCTTTACGCGCACACAGCTCATGGACGAATTCTGGGACGCGGACACCGAAACGGCTCCCCGCGCGGTGGACGTCTACATGACCAAGCTGCGCACCAAGCTCGCCGATTGCGACGCGTTTGAACTCAAAACGGTTCACGGCTTGGGCTACAAGGCGGTGATCAAATGAAAAGCAAGCGTTTCAAGTCCGTTTTGAAATGGCTCAACCGCTATCTGACGTTCTTTTTGCTGATCGGATTTATCATCTCCTGCTGTACGATGCTGTTTGTCACCCTTCTTGCCGAATCGCTGGGCGTAACGCTGACGAGTGAGACGATCGGCGTTGCGGCAAAGCTGACCTTTGGCAACGTGTTGCTTTTGACGCTCGCCGTGACGGTGATCGATGCCGTCAGGCGCAAGTACACGGTAGAGCTTCCCGTCAGACGCATCACCGAGGCGGCGGAAAAGCTGATGCAAGGCGATTTTTCGGTCCGCATCAGCGAAAAAAAACAGTTTGCGTCGGACGACACCTTCCGCAAGATCATCCGCTGTTTTAACAAGTTAGCCGAAGAATTGGGCAGTGTGGAAACGCTGCGCACCGATTTTATCGCCAACGTCTCCCACGAGATGAAAACGCCGCTCGCCGTTATGCAAAACTACGGCAAGCTTTTGCAGCAGCCCGATCTGTCCGGCGAAGAGCGCATGGAATACGCCAAGGGCGTTTCGGACGGGGCAAAACGGTTGGCGGACATGATGACCAACATCCTCAAGCTCAACCGCCTCGAAAACCAACAGATCTACCCCCGTATGGAGGCGTTTGACTTGACGGAACAGCTCTGCGAAAGTCTGTTGCAGTACGAATCCGTCTGGGAGGACAAAGGCATTGCGGTAGAGACCGCTCTTGCCGAAAACATCACGGTCAAAGCAGACGCAGAGCTTTTGTCCTTGGTATGGAACAACCTGCTTTCCAATGCGTTTAAATTTACACCCGAAGCAGGAACGGTCTCTGTCTCCCTCACTGCGACGGAACGCCACGCCGTCGTGACCGTACGCGACACGGGCATCGGCATGACGCCCGAGGTGGGCGAGCACATGTTTGAAAAATTCTACCAAGGCGACACGTCGCATTCCACGCAGGGCAACGGCCTGGGGCTGGCGCTGGTCAAGCGCGTCATCGACATTCTGCAGGGCGAGATCTCCGTCGAGAGCGCCGTCGGCAAAGGAACGGCGTTTACCGTCCGCATTCGGAGATAAGCATATGAAACGGAAAACGCTTTTGCGTCATTTACTGTTTCCGCCGATATGGCTGTTGCTTTTGCTTGTCCTGTACAGCGCATGCAGTATTCCGATGATCTTTGTCCGCCGCATGGAGCAGACGGTATTTGCCTACGTTTCTTATGCGGCATCGTTTTATACGCTCGCGGTGCTGTGCATATTCTTTTGCACGGTGTTTCCAAAAAAGTACCGCGCGTGGAAGCAAGCGCTCCACGGCAAGCCGCTCGCACACCGTTTTTTGACGGACGTACCGTTTCGCACACACGTATTGCTGTACGTTTCGTTTGCAATCAATTTGCTGTACGCAGGGGCTCACGCGCTATCGTACACGCAAAGCCGCTCGATGTGGTTTGTGCTTTTGGCGGTGTACTACGCAGTATTGGCGGTGATGCGCTTTTTGCTTGCGCGCCGTACAAAAAGTCTCAGCAGTCAATACACGCGCGCGATTTTGTGCGCATGCATGCTGCTGACCGTCAATTTTGTACTGTCGGGCGCGGTACTGATGATCCTGTACGTCGGCAAAGGCTTTGTTTATGACGGCATTCTGATCTACGTCGTAGCGGCATACACCTTTTATTTTGCGGTACAGGCGATTCGGCGCTTGATCCGCCGCCGCAAATCAACAGACCCCGTCGTCAGGGTTGCGGACGTGATCTCCCTGTCCGCGTCGCTCGTTTCGATGCTCTCGCTGGAAACAGCGATGCTCTCACAGTTTGGCAAGGACACTCCTGCGCAAACCAAATGGTTGTTGATCGTGCTGACCGGCGCAGGTGTCAGCATCGCAATTATCACCCTCTCCGTTTTGACGATCGTGCGATCGGTCAGAGAGCGAAAATATTTTTTGGAGTAACACAAGATGGAAAACAAAACCTTTCGGTACACCTATTCCGCCAAGGAGCAATCCGAGATCCAGAAGATCCGCGGCAAATACCTTTCCCCCGAGGAAAACGGCATCGACCGTCTGCGCAAGCTTGACGCGGGCGTAACACAAAAAGCAAGCGTCTATGCGTTGGCGATCGGCATTCTCGGTGCGCTGATCCTCGGCACGGGCATGAGCTTTGCCATGACGGACATCGGTGCTGTGATCGGTTTGAACGAACAGCTCTGCATGCTTGCCGGCATCGCCGTCGGCATTGTCGGCTTGGTGCTCGTCGCGCTGGCGTACCCGATCTACAACCGCGTCGTCAAAAAAGAGCGCGCACGCGTCGCGCCCGAGATCTTACGTCTGTCGGACGAGTTGTTGAAGTGAGGAGTTGAGGGCGCTGCCCTCAAACACCCGCAAAAGGGTATTTCTTTTTAGAAGAAATACCCTTTTGAAACCCAAAGAAAATCTATGTAAAAACCACTTGACAAACTGCAAGCAACACGTTATAATGATAGTGCCAAACCAACCGAATAAGCTGTGATCATTGGGTGCATTTTCTTTTTTTGATACACGTTTTTTTGTCGTAAAGTTGAATTTGATAAAATGCAAATTCCTACTTTGCGGCAACTGATATACTCAGGTATCACAAAGGTTGGTTTGGCGACTAACGGAGTTTGCGTTTTTGGCGTCTGCTTCGGTAGGCGCATTTTTTAATGTTTTTTTAGGCTCGGTTGCGACACAATCCACATAAAAAAGATACCGCTTTCCGATTGATTCGGGGCGGTATCTTTTTTGCAAAGAAGCGGTGGGAGCAAGCCCCCACCCTACGGATAGTCGATGATTTATAACAGCGCCGCTCTCAATTCCTCGCCCGACATCGCGCAAAGGTACGCGGGCGGAATGTCCAGCATGGTCATGCATCCGCTCTTGCCCTCGTTTGCCAAGCGGTAGACCGCGCGTGCCGACGCGACCAGCGCGCCTGCGGTAAACTCGGGGTTGGAATCCAGTTTGATTTGGTACTCGACCACATGGCGGTGCTCCTTGTTCAGTCCCGTCACGCCCGTGCGGATGACCGAGCCGCCGTGCGGAAGTGCGGCGTGATCACGCTTTAATTCCTCTGCGGAAATAAAATGCACGGTCGTGTCGTAATCCGCAAAATAGTTGGGCATCGTTTTGATCTCCTGCTCGATGCGTGCAAGGTCGGCGCCCTCTTCTGCGACGACAAAGCACTCGCGCGTGTGTTTGTCACGCGTGGAAAGCGTCGGCATCGCGCCCGAGCGCACCTGTGCAACTGCTTCGGGGACGGGAACGGTATACTGTCTTGCGTCGACGACGCCGTCGATACGGCGGATCGCGTCGGAGTGTCCCTGGCTGACGCCCCTGCCCCAGAAGGTGTATGTTTCGCCCTCGGGCAGAAGAGCCATAGAGTAAATACGGTTTAAAGAGAACATACCGGGATCCCAGCCTGCGGAAATGACCGCACACTTGCCCGATGCTTTTGCCGCCGCGTCCACCGCCGCAAAATGCGCGGGGATCCTGGCATGCGTGTCAAAGCTGTCCACGACGTTGAACATGGACGCATACTCGGGAGTCTGCACGGGCAGGTCGGTCGCCGAGCCGCCGCACAGAATCATCACGTCGATTTTATCCTTATAATCTTCCAGCGCGTCCAAAGGCAGGGACAGCGCATGTGTGAGCGTGTCAATGTTGCCGCGGCGGGAAAAAACCGCGACGAGCTCCATGTCGGGATTCTGACGGAGTGCGCACTCCACACCGCGTCCGAGGTTTCCGTAGCCCAAAATGCCGATACGAATGGTCATAGTCAAAAACTTCCTTTCTGTCAAAAGCCAAAAAGATTATATACCGCAAGAACGCATTTGTCAAGCAAGCAGGACAGATGTTTGAAAAAAATTAAAATTTTTTCGGTTTTCCTATTGACAAATCGATTATCTTTTGTTATAATGGCAAAGCTGTCTGGCGACAGAGCGCACATTCGGTCGTCATTCGAACACAAAATGGCGGAATAGCTCAGTTGGCTAGAGCAATCGGTTCATACCCGGTCGGTCGGCGGTTCGAGTCCACCTTCCGCTACCATAAGGCCCGTTGGTCAAGAGGTTAAGACACCGCCCTTTCACGGCAGTAACATGGGTTCGATTCCCGTACGGGTCACCAGAAAAAACCACTTCTTACGAAGTGGTTTTTTCAGTTATATTCGCCCCTTGCAGGGGCGAGTGATATTGCTACGCAGTGATATGTCCTTCGGACGTGATATGCTCTCCGTCTGTGGACGGAGAGCGCCGGAAGTTTGTTTGGGGCGTATATAATATCACTGCGGAACGAAGTGGAGCAATATCACTTTTGCGAAGCAAAAATATCACGCTGAGCGCGAGCGAAGCATATCACTAAAATATTTTACAGCTCAGGACTTGTAAGATGGAGTTTTTTCAGTTATATTCGCCCCTTGCAGGGGCGAGTGATATCACTGCGGAACGAAGTGGAGCAATATCACTGCGACCATAGCGAGTAATATCACGCCGACGCAGGCGGCATATCACTTCTCCTCCTGTAGGGGGATTTTGTTTTGGAGCAATGAAGCACACTATGCGCGTCCCTATCGGGAACATGAAGCACGCTGTGCGCTTCATGAAAAACCGCGACATAGCACAAGCCGGCGGCGGAACGCACTTGCGTATGCAAGTGCTTTTTGCATTCCTGGTATTTTTTCAACAAAAGTTGAAACTCTGTTGATGTAGAATTGACGTGCGTGCAGTATGCTATGGATACTTGACATTATGCCGAAAAAAGGCTACAATACAGACAGAATACGGAGGGAATGCTTATGCTCAGGATACTGATTGCGGAAGACGACAGAGAACTGCGCCGTCTGTTTGCGCATGTTCTGCTCAAAAACGGATATACCGTCAAAGAGGCGGAAAACGGCAAGGAAGCGTTGGACGCGATGTTTGCCGATTATTATGACTTGCTGATCTCGGACATTATGATGCCCGTCATGGACGGCTACGAACTGGTGCGCGAACTGCGCGAAGCGGGCAACCACACGCCCGTTTTGATGATCACCGCCAAGGATGCGTTTGACGACATGCAGCGCGGTTTTTTGTCGGGGACGGACGACTACATGGTCAAGCCCGTCAACGTCGGCGAAATGGTCCTGCGCGTCGGTGCGCTTTTGCGCCGTGCGCAGATGATCAACGAGCGCAAGCAGGTGCTGGGCGGCACGGTGCTGGAATACGATTCCTTTTCCGTGACGGCAGGCGGCAAAAGCGTTGTTCTGCCGCAAAAGGAGTTTTTGCTGTTATACAAAATGGCGTCCTACCCCGGCAAGATTTTTACGCGTCAACAGCTCATGGATGACATCTGGGGCTTTGACAGCGAGTCGGACTCGCACACGGTTGACGTGCACATCGGCAGACTGCGCGACCGTTTCCGCGACAACACGGATTTTAAGATCGTGACGATGCGCGGGGTGGGCTACAAGGTGGTGCGGTTATGAAGCCGAAGGAACACTTTGACGAGCTTCGCAAGCATAAGGTCGGCTGGTTTTCGCTCAAAACGCGGCTGACGCTGTTGGTCGGCGCGGAGGTTTTGGTGAGCATTCTGCTGGCAAGCGGATTTTTGGCGTTGCTGACGCGCATCTTCCCCGCCATGGCGGTCGTGCCCGACATCATCTGGGTGCCGCTGTTTGCGCTCGCGGTCGCCTTGATCGCAACGGCGTTTTTGTCCAGGCTGTTTTTTGACCCCGTCAAAAAGCTCCGCGAGGGCATGCAAAGGGTTGCGGACGGCGATTTTTCGGTGCGTCTCGGTGAGAAATCGCGCTCGCAGGAGATCCGCGAGATGTACGCGGGCTTTAACATGATGGTGCAGGAATTATCCGCGACCGAAATTTTGCAATCCGACTTTGTCTCCAACGTATCCCACGAGATCAAAACGCCGATCAACGCGATCGAGGGCTACACCACGCTGTTGCAAAACGGGGATTCTCTTACGAACGAACAGCAGGAGTACATCGACAAGATCCTTTTCAACACGCGCCGCTTGTCCGCGCTCGTCGGCAATATTCTGCTGTTGTCCAAGCTCGAAAACCGTTCCATCCAGACGGACAAATCGCGTTTTCGGGTAGACGAGCAGATCAGGCAGTCGCTTTTGGCGCTGGAAAACGCGTGGGTTGCCAAAGACATCGATTTTGACATCGAGCTGGACGAGGTGGAATACCTCGGCAGTGAACTGCTTTTGCACCACGTCTGGGACAATCTGATCTCCAACGCGGTCAAGTTCAGCCCGGACGGCGGTGTGATCCGCATGCGTTTGTTCCGTGACGAAAAGCATGTCATCTTTGTAATCGAGGACGAAGGGTGCGGCTTGACGGAGGAAGCGCAGAAGCACTTGTTTGACAAATTCTATCAGGCGGACACGTCCCACAAGCAGGCGGGCAACGGCTTGGGGCTTGCACTGGTACGTAACATTTTGTCCATTTGCGGCGGCAGGATCACCGCACAAAACCGCGAAGAGGGCGGCGCAAGGTTTGTCGTCGAATTGTAAAAAAGAGTTTTTTCAACAAAATTTGACACACAGTTGAACTTGTGTTGCAAAAGGTATGTTACACTCTCCTTGTCATCATGGCAAGGGGAGTGTTTTTTATGGAAACGACCAAGAAAAACGGGATCTTGACGATTCCCAATCTGTTATCGTTTTTTCGGCTGTGTCTGATTCCGATCATCGTTTGGCTGTACGGCACGGAGGGCGGCAATCTTGACGCGTTGGCGCTGTTGATCCTCTCGGGGCTGACGGACGTTGCGGACGGCATCATTGCACGCAAATGCAACATGGTCAGCGATTTCGGCAAGGCGTTTGATCCGATCGCGGACAAGCTGACACAGCTTGCGATGCTGTTTTGCCTTTGCAAACGGTTTCCGCGCATGCTGATGCCGTTTGTCGTTTTGGCAATCAAAGAAATCACCGCGGGCATTCTCGGGCTTGTGACGATCCAAAAGACCGATTCCGTCCCGAGCGCGGTCTGGCACGGAAAACTGACGACGCTGCTGTTATACACAGTGATCGGATTGCACCTGCTGTGGAACGGCATCCCGCACGCCGTTTCGGACGTATGCATTTTGCTCTGCACGGGCATGATGCTCGTTTCCGCCGTTCTGTACGGCATCAAAAACGTCCGCGCGATCCGCAGGCAGTCAAAAGGAGAGCATACCGCATGAATCACACCTATATTTTATTCAATCCTCTTGCGGGCAACGGATCGTGCAGGCAAAAGGCAGAGCAACTTGCTTTGCGATACCAAAACGCCAAGTTGCGCGACCTCACCCGAATCAAAGACTACGCTGCGTTTTTTGAGCAGACGGACGAAACGGACAGCGTCATTCTCTGCGGCGGCGACGGAACACTGTGCCGTTTTGCCAACGAAACCAAGGGCATCACGATTCCGTGCAAATTATACTATTCTCCCGCAGGCACGGGCAACGATTTTGCCAACGACATCGGGCAAAAAGAGACCGACGAGCCGATCGAGCTCTCGGGATTTCTCCAAAACCTGCCGACCGTCACGATCTGCGGAACAACAACGCATTTTCTCAACGGTGTCGGCTACGGCATCGACGGATACTGTTGCGACGCGGGCGACCGCATGCGCGAAAGCGGAGAGCAAAAGATCAATTACGCCATGATTGCGGTCAAAGGCTTGCTGTTTCATTACGTTCCGACAAGTGCGACGGTCACGGTGGACGGCAAGGAACACACCTATCAAAACGTTTGGCTTGCCCCGACGATGCACGGCAGATATTACGGCGGCGGCATGATGCCCACCCCCGATCAAAAACGCAATT
>JAFQII010000241.1 GCA_017397605.1 Clostridia bacterium | reverse complement strand
GGTGCTGCCGGAATAGTCAGCAAGATGCGCGATTCGGGTTGCAACTTCAATGATCAAGCCGGACATATTGTCAAGCCCGTCGTTTGCGGCGAGATCGTATAATCCCTGCATGCCCAAAAGCTTGGCGGCATCAACGACGGCATCCGGGTTAGTAAACGAAACTTGGGATTCTTCGTTATAAAAATACCGCAACGCTTTTTTGAAATTGTGCTCAAAAATATAAGTGATGCGTAACTCCGCAGTATCCCTTAACAGTGTCTCATTTTCCAAAAAAGCCGCGCTGTCAAATACCAAGGCACCGCTTTTGTAATACGCGATCAGCAAACGGTTTTCCGACGGATTCAAAAACAGCAAAAACTCTGTATGCGGTGCCTCTTTGACTTGTGCAACGAAATCGTCTGACAAGGATAGCTGACCGTGCTTGCCGCTGTCGATGTCAATGCAGGTGATGTGATCATCGCCCTCAAAATACAGATATGCATATCTGCAGTCGGCGGAAAAGACAGCCGCACAGGGATCTTTTTCCCACAACATTTCCGAGGAAGCGTTTGAGATCAGAATGCGTTTGTTTCCGTCCAAAACGTATATTTCTTCGTTTTCGATAGGGGAGGCTTGCTCGGTTTCCAATTTAAAGACCTCGTATGTTGATGCCTTTTTCATTACGGCAGTATATCCGCCGCCGTCGCGTTCGATCAATCGCAAAAGGTCTCCGTGTAATTTGTAGCGAAAACCGTTTGTGTGCAAACACCACGCACCATCCTCGGTGGGGTAGAAGATCATATCCTTGTAGCTTTTTGCGTGCGCTGTCGGCAAATCAAGTTGTTTGATATCCTGATGCGGGTTGTTGCCCAACAGACCCTCGTGAGTACCGCGAACGGTATCAAACACAATTACGTTTTGCCCCGTATAAACCGGAACCAAATGACCCGTTTCGTCGATATCATATTGATCCATAAAATACGGAAGCGTCACAATGATTTTGCTGTAGTCCTCCGATACGGAAACGCCCGTCGCAAGAGACAGGTTGACCGTCAGCAGTTCGTCAGGTGTTCCGCCCATATAACCGTTGACTGCATACGGAAGTCCGACCGTTTCGCCGTCAAGCTTTGTGACCTTGCCCGTATCAAGTTCAAATACATATGCCCCCCAGGATGCTTCCGAGATCGGTGAGCCGATTGTAAACAAGCAACGGTCGATATTCTCGCCGTACTCAATGACTCGAATGGTAGGATAACGGAAAGTATGCATCAGGGCATCATAATAACCTGTATTGCGATTTCCGTACTCGAACGCCAATGCCTCGCATGACGGAATGCCACCGCTTGCAAAATATGCTTTTGCCGTTTCGTTGTCAAGGGACAGATACATCGGTTTGTAATCAACGATTCCGGCAAAAATCTCTTTTTCGGTGATCAGATATTCTTCAATCAGGGAGCGGATACAGATGTCGATATAATACGGATCGTTTTTGATTTTTTCTTTGATATGGCATGCAAGACAATACACGCGATCCTCTCGAATGTCATAATACACGCCGTCACACCCTTCGTGTTCTCCTTCAGTGGGTGAGATGGAGAGCAGGTTGGCATTGACGCATCCTGAGATCTTGGTGTTGGCAAGCATCGAGATAATAATGTTTTCCGATTGATTTCTTGTTTGGGCCGTAAATTGCAGTGGTCCGCCAAATGCATTGGTTTGCGAGAGCGCATTTCTCTTGTAGGTGACCGAGGTTAAATGCAGAGTGCCGTTTTCCCAAGGCGCAGATCCCATCGGCGGTTTGAAACTGTTTTCATCGGAACTCTTCGTTGATTCTTCATTTCCCAAGCTGTTATTGCCGTGCGCGAAAGGTCCTCTTTGCAAAAACGGAACAGCGGCAATGCAGAATGCTAACAAAAAGCATGCCGCAATGGTCATAAACCTTCGCAACGGGATGTTTTTGCGAGTTTGTTTAATCCTGAGCGCTCGTAGCTCGTTTTCACATGGTAATTGAAAAGAATTCGCTTCCGCTTCAAAAAGATCCTGCAATTTTTTTTCCAGTTCTTGTTCTTTCATTTTTAAACTCCTCCTACTCTTCAAAATATGTGCGCAGCTTTTTGATTGCACGCTCGTACCTTTTTTGAGCATTGCTTTCCGTAATCCCGAGTACAGAGGCGATTTCGGCATGAGACAGCCCGATATAAGTTTTGAGATTCACGATCAAACGCTCTTCGGCTGATAGGGTACACAACGCATCCAAAAGAATCGCGTGTTCTTCGGCATCGTATTGCTTTTCCTTTGGAAGTTCGCTGTCGGTCAGTGCATCAAACGATGCATGCGCGTGACGTGCTTTGACTGCATTAAACGCAAGATTGCGTGTAATTGTCATAACCCATGCGCGCGGATTGGTCGAGGGCGTATATTTTGCGGCGTTGCGTGCAATACACAACAAGACATCCTGCAGTATATCCTGTGCGTCATGCTCGTTTCCGACGATCTGGTATGCAACCGAAGCAATCATTTTTCCGTATGTACGGTAGATCACCGACAATGCCTCTGTTTTCCCCTT
>JAFQII010000240.1 GCA_017397605.1 Clostridia bacterium | reverse complement strand
GCTGTATTATGCCCTCGGGTGAAATTTGATATAATTGATGTTCATCTTATCCTTGAGATACTGCGCGTAACGTTGCGTCGAAGCAAGATCGCGATGTCCCAAAATCTCTTGAATATCGTGAATATCCGCACCGTTTTCCAAAAGATGCGCCGCAAAGGAATGGCGCAAGGTATGCGGCGTGATTTCCTGTGTAATACCCGCAGACTTGGCATATCCTTTCAAGATTTTCCAAAATCCCTGACGTGTCATTCTGTCGCCGGAGATATTTACAAACAACGCGCGGTTGTCAGAATCGGATGTCAAATACTTGCGTGATTTTTCGAGATAAGATGTGATCGCCTTCAAAGCGATCGGATAGATCGGAATAAACCGCTCGTTTTCGCCGTCTCCGCATTTGATAAAAGCCATGCCGATATTGACGTCGGAAACATCCAGGCCGATCAGCTCAGAAACCTTGATTCCCGTTGCATACAAAACCTCAAGCATCGCTTTATCGCGGAGGCCCTTGAGATCGCTGACATCCGGTTGTGCAAGCAAAGCATCTACATCCTTGGACGATAACACATTCAACTCCCGCTGAACAGCCTTGTCGTTATGAACCTCACGCGTAGGATTGCTTTCTACAACGCCCGCAGACATCAAATATTGAAAAAGCCCGCGAAGTGACGAAAGAGATCTACTGACCGAGGACGCAGACAAACCGCTCCGCGTCAAAAAAGACTTATACTTTTCGACATCCCCGGCAGTCACCTGCTCAAAAGAATGAATGCGGTTGAGTTCCGCAAAATCAAAAAACTTTGCAAGATCCCTTTTATATGCCTGAACCGTATTGGCAGAGGATTTCTTTGTCATGCAAAGATAATCCAAATAATGATTCAATTGTATGGATAATTGTTCGGATATATTTTGCATAAAACCAACCTGTTACGATACAGAAATCAAAAACAATAGCAATTTACAAGAAAGAAGCGAAGCCAAAAACAACAATGCATGAACAAGCATGTCCTTGCGGGAGAAAAACTGTTTGAAGCCGAGCAAGCAGCGCCTCGCGGCACAAAAGGATTCGGCAAAAAGCAAACACGCAAAAAACACAATCAGCAAAAAGAGTATGCTTACTATGCCGAGGGCTGCGGAAAAAGGAAACATACCGCATAGCATACCGAACAAAAGGAGCAAACACGGTATAAAAACAATTCCCAAAAATGAAAAAGAAGAAACAACGGATAAAACAAGAAAAGCGCAAAAATAATTTACGATTTCTTGCATGGGCAAATCAACAGAATGCAATGACGAAAAGTACGATCCAACCAAAACGCCGACGGAAAGAAACGCAAGAAATACCCCGTAAACAGCCTTACGCTTTTCAAAAAAGGCATACAAACAACGGGAAGCGTGCAAAAAAGCATACTTGCATACCGAAGCAAAACTCTTTTTTGGCGCAATATACGGTACCACAGCATGCAATGGAATATCTCTTGAAATCAAATACGATCACCTCGATACACCATATGCGGACAAGCACCCGTACTATGACTGCAATTCGGTAGAAATCTCCTCAGCGCGTTTGTTGCAAGCACGCATCGCATGACCTATAATATCAGCAAAATGCTCTTCCTGCAATACGTTCATTGCCTCAAGAGTGGTTCCCTTGGGAGAGCAGACGCGGCGAATCAACTCGTCAATGGAGCAGTCCGCATTCTCTACCATCCTGGCAGCACCGATCACAGTACCGACAATCAAGGGCAAGGCCTGCTCTTGTGTAAAGCCTTGATCCAAAGCCTCATCCAGAATCGACTTGATAAAATAATACACATACGCAGGAGAGGAACCGCTGACAGAAATCACGGGATTCATCATGGATTCTTCCATGACAGACACAACAGCAATGGAGGAAAACAAACGGCATACATTTGCAAATCGTTTATTGTCAACCAAATCATTTTTGCATATCGCAATAGCGCCCTCGCCGATCAGCATAGGTGTATTGGGCATCGTACGAATCACCGGAACGTCCCCACCCGCGCATTTGCATATCAAAGAGATCGGAACGGAAGCAGCAATCGAAACAAAAACCGAAGAACGTTGATACGAATCCGCCGCACAGCAATCCTTGACGACGGAAGATACAATCTGCGGTTTTACACACAAAAAAATAAAGTCAGCGTCTAAAATCGCTGCTTCGACCGTATCAACCGCAATAACGCCGAGTTTTTGAAGCGAATCGTAATTCGTTTTTTCTTTATCAAAAACATAAATACTCGAAGCAGAAACACCGCCGTAAGAGATAAAACCTCTGATGATCGCACTGCCCATATTTCCGCTGCCGATAAAAGCAAGCTTACTGTTAAATTTTGCCATGAAAACTGACACCAGATTCCTTTGTTCGAAACTGCTATTATCATACAACTTTTTCAAACAAAAAGCAATAGCATTGCTTCAAAAATCTGATTTTCGTCAAAAATGCAAAATTATTTCGCGTAATTATGTAAACCGAATTATGTATACCGATGCAACCGAGCGCAAAAAGGACATGATATAGTGACCGCGTTTCAAAAAACATCAAGATATTGTTTGTGCAAAACGTCAACAAAAAAACAGACCGAACTTGACGTTCGGTCTGCAAAATAAACTTCGTTTTATCTGCCAAACAGTTTTTTCCTCAGCTGCTCCGCATACTCTTTTTGGTTTTTGGTTTCACTTCGGTCGATTTCGATGCAAAGTGCGTCTCCCTCTTTTGCGTCCGCAGGCAAAAGCCCACGCGGAAGATTCAGCGTCTTCCCTGCTTCATATTCGCAAACGCACCATTCGTTTTCAAATCGGTCTATGATCAGTTTCATTTTGACACTTCCTCCATTACATCAATCGTGCGGCTTGCAGGATCCGCAAGCAGTATATCCTTCTTCCAAAAGCTCTCGGATCGTTTTTTCACTCTCGGCTTTGTTCTTATCCGCGATATCGTTGACATATTTGCACGTAGGTGCATGTATCTTTTTGGAATTGGTATTCAGAATCCAGCGCATTGTCCCGTTCTCCGCCGACGACTCGTCCGGCGCATTTGTTTTCGAACCAATCGTGATGTCTTTTCCATCCGAAACAATTATGATATCGCCAAGCAAATCAGTCCTCAGAATTTCTGCACCGCAAGCGGACAAACGGTCTGTCGCCTCTTGATGCGGATGCCCATAGCTATTGTCTTTGCCGCAGGATATGACCGCGTACCTTGGACTCGCATAGCGCAAAAACGTCTCGTCGGATGCCGTTCTGCTTCCATGATGTCCAACCTTGAGTACGTCGCAATCGACTTTTCCGATTTGTTTTTCGATATCGACATCTGCGTCGCCCATAAACAAAAACTTGCTTTCGCCGTACGAAAGATACAAGACAGCAGAATTTTTATTCTGGTCCTCCTTGTCAATCTCAAACGGCGCAAGAAAAACCGCTTTCAAATTGCTCTCGGAGATTACGGTTACACCGGCTTCTGCAATGTTTGCCTCGATTTCTTTTTCCAAAATCGTTTCAGCCATATTGATATAGGTTTGTGTTCCGGCACTGACGTCGGGTAAATAGATGCACCCGATATCAAAAGAATTGAGTATATGTGCCATCCCTCCGATATGATCGGCGTGAGGATGCGTCGCAACCACATAATCAATTTGATCATAGCCGAGATCTCGGATATTTTGCTCAATCACCTGCTCAAATTGGGATATAGAAGCATCGACCAACATACATCTGTCGTCGGGCAATTCAATAAAAACGGAGTCTCCTTGCCCCACGTCAAAATAATGTACAATCAGTTGTTCTTCATCCGACATGCTTTCCTCGGAAACGTTTTCCGATAACGAATCCGCATCCGAGATATGTTCATTGGTATCCGTCGCACTGCTTTCCGGATCCGAAGCATCCGAAACCTCGGCGCATGAGTTCAAGACCAACAGAACGCATAGCGCAAATATCATCAACAAGTGTTTTTTCATCAATGCATGACCTCCGATATAGGATCATAAACATATATTATTCCGATAGAAATCAGTGTGTTCCGCCATGAAAAAGCTCAAAAAAATTCTCGCTCTCTGCCTGATGCTTTGTCTGATTGCAATGCTTCTTTTAACCGCTCGAACCCGTTTGAAATCCGCGTTGCAGTTGTTTGCGGAAACCAGCGGCAACACAAAGCTGACGCAGACGCTCCAGAATGCGATGTATCGGCAAATGCACGACCGCAATGGCGAATATCTTACAATACACTACGATGCAACCGAGCGCATTTCAGCTATCTCAGTACATTCCGAAGCGATCTCTGTCCTGGCATCGGAGATGACCATGACGCTGTTGGACGCATTGGAAAACTTTGACGATCCCGCCTTTGGAATTCCAATCGGAAATTTGACGGACTCTGTTTTATTGTCCGGCAAAGGACCGTTGATCCCTCTGCGGCCGATCGCGCTCGGGCATATCGCAAACGAAATACAAAGTCAACTGGAAAGCGCAGGCATCAACCAGACGCTGCACCGTATTCTGATTCGTTTTACAGTGGCGATCCGCTATCTCGCTCCGATCGAACAGGTTGCCGACACCATCACGATTGACCTTGTGGTTGCCGAAACGTTGGTCGTCGGCGATGTCCCGATCTACCGCGATTAAACTATGTATGCTTGGGGCCGTTCAGTTTTCTGCCAATCTCAAACGAAATGATCGAGATTGCACTGCATGCGGGCAAGGAATAATGACAGTTTCTGGGATAACGGATTTTGACAACCGAATCACACTGCTCCATTACACCCGCGGAGATTCCGCGGCGCTCACCGCCGTATATCACACATAAAGGTTTTTTGAAAGACGTACGGAACACGTCCTTTGCACGGTCTGTCTTTGCGGTCGAGACCAACAAAATCCCCTGCTCTTTCATTTTGGCACAAGTATCCGAAAGATCGCTGACCACACAGCATTTCAATAGCTCCGACGCTCCTGCAGAGGAACGTACCACCACCTCCGTGGCAGAAAAGAAATTTCTCTCAGGGAGGATAACGCCGTCGACACCTGCCGCATACAAGGAACGCATTGCATATCCAAAATTAAACGGATCCTCGATACCGTCAAGTATCGAAAAATAGCCATTCTTCTTTTCCAGCAGTGTATCCAAAGAGCAAAACTGTCTCTCGCCGACCTCCGCAACAATTCCTCCCGAGGTAGAGCCCTCGATCAAAGAGGAAATCTCATGTTTGTCTACAAATTCCAGCGGAACGCCCGACGCATGCAAAATCTCGTACTGTCTTTTTTCTGCAGCATGAAAGCCGGAGCGCATGACGCTGTCATAACGCTCGCGGTCCAAAAGGATGCGGAACACTTCCCTGCTTTTTGATTCCAGAATACTTTTGACGGATACAAACCCGCCGACATATTGTTTATTCATCCTGTGTGACTCCTGCCATCGCAGCCAAATGATTTGGATAGTTTCCTTTGACAGCATTGGTCGCATAGGTCGCAACCAATACATCGTCAAACTCTGTTGCGTCAAACAATTCCGTCAGATCACCACGATACAGCGCTGCATCAATATAGTGAATCTCCGAATAGTTTGTGATCAAAAACGGCATCATCGCCGCGGCACTTCCGTCGCCGATTACAAGCAGCTTTTTGCCCGCCGTGTAAGTTGTCTCAATTTTAAAATGCTGCCCCGCTGTACCGAGATAAATGTTGTATGCTGACGCATTGCCGTACACGGAATTATTCATCAGCGAATAATCCTTGTACACCGACTTTCCGCTATACAGGGTAACCTTACACGCATCGGTCAACGAATTCTTGTAGTAATAAAACGTATCGGCATTTTCTTTCAGAGCATCAGATTGTGTCGCTGTATAAAAAGTGCCTAAAAATCCTTCAATCGCATGCTTTTCATACGCTTCTTTTGCGGACGCAGATTGATTCGCAGCGGCGCAAAAGCTTCTATAGGCAAGATAAGCGGCATCTGATGTCCAGTTGAGATCGGTTTTAAAATACAGCTCAGCACCGTTTTGGTATTCCGCCTCCATAGCGTCATAAAGATTGACAAAGGTCAATTCTGTCCCCAGAGACTCTTCCAGCGTATCCAAAAACGTCTCTTGGAGTGAGTTATAGAAGTTATCCTCGCGTTTGATTTCGTTGCTGATCTCGTTGTACAAAAAACCGACACGCGTTGGGATCGGCATGCAATAGACATTGATGCCATCCGGAATCTTTTTGCGTAACGCATCAATCGAATTGGTATACTTTCCCAATGTCGCATCACTGTAATTGAACTGCTCGACACCGACGCCGTAATACAAGTAGGTGTATCCCATATCGTTGATGACCCAGCCGTGAAAAGGCTCCTCGGGTACTGTCGACTCTTCTGCCGAAGACGACTCTTCGGAAACATCCAAAGATATCGTAACGCTCTCATCTGCGGATTCCTCCGAGGAGGCATCTGCACTCGATTCATTTTCTAAAAAGGTTTGCGACGCGTCAAGCGACCCGACAGAGGAAACGTCGTCAAACGTAATGCCCTGCCGGTCAAAGTTCAAAAAGAAAACTGTCGCACATGCCAAAAGCAGAATCAATACAAAAAACGCAATGTTTTTTCCGCCAAATCTCGGCTCACGAGGGTGTTCGTATCCGTAGTCGTCATCCAAAACAATCTCTTCGTCATCAAGCGAAACAAACTCATCGTGCTTTGCCGAAAACAAGCTTTGGTTGTTGTTCTTTTCTTCCATGGTCAAACTCCTTTTCGATCGTTTCAACACCTTGAGTATTGCCGATCAAAAAACCAATATTCACAAAGACGGAGGCAATATCAAAATTGCCTCCGTGCGTGTTTTTACGAAAAATCTTCGTCGTCCTTCGAGTCAGCAGGTTCGGAGGATCTTTTTGTTTGTTCTTCCCTGCGAGCCATATCCTCTTCGTGATTCTGGCGAGCCTTGCGCGCGGTAACCGAAGCGACACGTTCTTCGGTAACATCCTCCTCAAAGCAAAGCTTGAACTGTTCCGCATCCATCGTCTCATGCTTGACAAGATAATCGGCAATGAAATGCAAAACAGACATATTCTCTTTCAAAATCTTTTCGGCAAGTGCATAACCGTCCGCAACGATTCTCTGGACCTCTTTGTCGATCATGGTTGCATATTCTTCGGAGTAGGTTTTGGAGAAATTGGAATTTCTGCCCAAGAACATGTTTTCGTCGTCTCCGCCGTATACGATCGGACCAAGCTTTTCGCTCATGCCGTATCGTGTAACCATTTTGCGGGCAATTTCACTTGCTCTCTTGATATCACCGGACGCACCGCCGGAGACATCGCCAAAGATCAACGCTTCGGCTACGCGGCCGCCGAGAAGCATTGCGATATTCTCTTGCAATTCGTTTTTATAAACGCTTGTTTTATCGGTCGTGGGCAAAGCAAGCGTATAACCGAGCGCATGTCCGCTGGGAATGATCGAGATCTGGTGAACAGGATCCTGCGTGGGCAAAAGATGGCCGACGATTGCATGGCCTGCTTCGTGATATGCTGTATTCTTCTTGTCTTCTTCCGAGATGATCAAGGAGCGCTTTTGCGGTCCGACAATCACCTTGAGCGTCGCATCTTCGATCTCAACCATGTTGATCACAGACTTCTTGCGGCGTGCCGCCAAAAGTGCGGCTTCATTGAGTACATTTGCAAGGTCAGCACCGGACATACCGACGGTAGACTGCGCAATGACATCAAAATCGACGTCCTCACCAAGCGGTTTGTTTCTCGCGTGGACACGGAGAATTGCCGCTCTACCCTTGAGATCGGGCAAATTAACCGTCACCTGTCTGTCAAAACGGCCGGGACGCATCAATGCAGGGTCAAGAATATCGGGTCGGTTTGTTGCTGCAATCACAATTACACCGTCGTTGACGCCGAAACCGTCCATCTCTACAAGCAACTGGTTAAGCGTCTGCTCACGCTCGTCGTGACCGCCGCCCCATCCGGCGCCTCTATGGCGGCCGACAGCATCAATTTCATCGATAAAAATGATACACGGAGCGGATTTCTTTGCGGTCTCAAACAAATCTCTGACACGGGACGCACCGACACCGACGTACATTTCAACAAAATCGGAGCCAGAAATCGAGTAAAACGGAACGCCGCTTTCGCCGGCAACAGCTTTTGCAAGCAAGGTTTTACCGGTACCGGGAGGGCCGATCAGCAAAACACCCTTGGGAATCCGTGCGCCGAGCTCGGAGAATTTGCGAGGCTCTTTCAAGAAATCGACAACCTCACGAAGCTCCTCTTTTTCTTCATCAGCGCCCGCGACGTCTTTAAAGAAAACTTTGTTCTTTTCATCAGAACCAAGCTTGGTACGCGCTTTGCTGAAGGAGTTCATTCTGCCGCCGAGACCACCGCCGCCGGAACCGCCTTTGGCAGTCTTGGAGATAAACAACCACCACGCCAGGCAGAAAACACCGATCACAAGAACATAAGGAATCAACTGCACCCATATCGAGGTTGTAACAGATTGATAATCAAACTCTTTAAGCTTGCCTGCTTCGAGCTGCGCGCTGATCTCATCACCGAGATCTTCGTAAAACAAGCCCAAATCACGCAGTTTGTGCTGGTACTCCTCACCGTCGTCAGTTTTGAAATACAGCACGTTGTTCTTATTGACAACAAACTCAACAACCTGCCCTTCGCGGAACATCGTCAGCACTTCGCTATAGGACAGGTTCTTGATGCCCGATCCCGCAAACAATGCGCTCACGGAAACGACCATCAATGCCAATACAACGAGGACTATGATGATTGACTTGCCGTTATTCTTCATAATTCTTCAACCACCTTTCGGTTATGTTCGTCAAATATATCGACTCGCAAATAATGTGTTGCATGTTGGGCATCGGCATATACACGATCCGAAACCGCAACATGCGGTATGCAGAGAATCTCTCTGTCATCAAAAATGACCGGTATCATTTGCCGCAACGGAATCGCAATCTTCTTTTCGGAAAAAAGCTTTTTGACACTGCGATTGACACCATGCAAAAGCAAACGGTCACCCTCATACCGAGACCTATACCGAATCATGCCACAAATCTTCTCAAAAGACAATAGAATCTCTGTTGACAAATTGTAAACAATTTGATTTTTACTATCGCAAAGCGATAAATAATACGAAATCTCGCTTGGTATGTTTTTGCACACGATCATGCGAACCAGACCTTTGCAGCAATAATTGATTCCCTCTTTCAATAAGCCGTCTTCGGTTTTGACATAGAGAGAGAGTTTTTCACGTTCAAACGATAAATAACCGTTGGATAGAATCGCATCGTAACCACCGGGAAGACCGATGCGCTTGCGGCAGAGACTCTTTGCCGCATTGCAGATTTCATCCACATGCCGATAGCAAAGTGTTTTGCCGGCATACACCCCAAAATTACGCGTCACAACCCTGCGGACCACAGATGGCGCAAGCCCATAAATATACTGAACTTCGTCATACGCCGGAAGCAATGAAGCGATCAAAGCATCATCCTCGGCTGCATATTCCGACAATCGAACAATCGCGTCGGAAACAGAAGGATTGATTTTCGCAAGCATCGGCAAAACCGTCTGCCTGATATAGTTTCGGGTGTATTGATCCGAATCATTCGTAACATCGGTTTGATATTCCAACGAAAACGCATTTGCATAAAAAAGGATCTCTTCTTTTGACAAGCAAAGCAGAGGTCTGATAAAAATATCTCTCGCCGAAGGAATCCCTGCAAGTCCGGACACAGTCGTACCGCGAATCATACGAAACAAAACCGTTTCCGCTTGATCGTTTTGGTGATGCGCTGTTGCCATACAGTCGATTTGATGCACGTTAGCAATCTCACCAAACCATG
>JAFQII010000239.1 GCA_017397605.1 Clostridia bacterium | reverse complement strand
TCCATCCAGTATTTAAGGTTTGAAAGCAGGAAATGCAGAACCTCGTTTTTGCCGTAGTCAAACAGCTTGGTGTCCCACGCGGGGTGATGGCCGCGCGCGCCTGCGTGGAAATACTGGTAGTCCGTGCCGTCAAAATAATTGAGTCCCTCGCCGACGTTTTTGACCGCGTGGGAATGCACCACGTCCAACAGCACCGCAATACCCATACCGTGCGCGGTGTTGATCAGTTCCTTCAGCTCTTCTGCCGTACCGAGACGCGACGACGGTGCGTAAAAATTGGAGACCTGATAGCCAAACGAGCCGTAATACGGATGCTCCATGATCGCCATGATCTGCAAGGTGTTGTAGCCGAGCGCCTTCACGCGCGGAAGTACATTTTTTGTAAACTCGCGGTAATTGCTGACCTTGCCTTCCTCGCCTGCCATACCGATGTGGCACTCGTAGATAAACGGCGTTTTTTGCGGAACAAATCCTTCGTCCGTCCAGTCATACGGCGCAAAGGTGTCTTCCACCACGGCGCACCACAAGTACGTCACGGGATCCTGCTCGACGCGCGTGGCATAAGCGGGAACGCGGCGCATCATTTGTCCGTCCTTGACAACGATTGCCTGAATGTGCATGCCGTTTTGCAGCGCATCCTTGCCGCCGAACTGTACCTCAAACACGCCGTTTTCCAGACGTGTCATCGGCAAAGACCACAAGTCCCAGCCGTTGAAATCGCCCGTAAAGTACATCGCGTCCGCACCGGGCGCCCACTCGCGGTACACCCAGCCGTCCTCGGTGCGATGGATACCGAAATACAGATGCGCATTGGCAAAATCCAAAAGACTTCCGCGCTTGCCGACAAGCTCCTGCCTCTTGGCTTGATATGCCTGATAACGTCCGTCGATCTGCTGCAAATGCGGGAGCAGATACGGATCAAGCTCGGTGATGCGATACGACATAAGGGTACCTCCGTGCGTTTTTGATATCATCAGTTTAACACAATCGCACGGACTTGTCAAGAAAATACTTATCTCCCCACGCTCATCTTTGCAAGCACCTTGATCAGCGTGTCGGCATCCTTCGGGGCATTTTGCCAAAAAATGCGTGCCTGCGGCAAATCAAGCGCCCTTGCGTATGCCAACGCCGCCCTGATCTCGCGCTCGACCTCCTCGGGGGACACGCCGTGCTGTTTTGCCACTTCTTCATAAATTTCTTTCATATTTGTTTTTCCTTTCTTGGTTTTCTTGTATAACCTACGGTTATTATACACGTTTTGCGTGTCGAAACCGCGCGAAGTGTGTCGACAAGTCGAAAAAAATAAAAAAACCGTCCAAACGGACGGAAAAAACACATTTTTGTTTTTACTTGCAATGCCGCAACAACGTCTCAACCGCGTCAAGAATCATCTCGCGGTCTTTTTTGTCGAGCGACTCGAGCTGTTCGGTCAGCAGCGACGACTTGAGCGTATATCCCGTGTCCAGCACATCTGCCAACAGCATATCCGCCGAAACCTGCAGTACGTTTGCAATACGCACAAACGAATCAAGCGACAGCGTCTTTTCTCCGCGCTCGACCATACTGATAAAGTTGGGACTCAAATCCATCAATTCTGCAAGATCTTCTTGCCGAAGACCGCGCAAATGTCTGTATTTTTTGATATTCTTGCCGATTGCTTTGGATTGCATAATCACGCCTCGCAGTTTTTCACTATTACTGATAGTATAGTTTAAAACGATTGCGATATACACAAACCACAAGAATTTTAGAATATCTATAGGTATTAATTTTGCGTATTTTTTTGTAGGGGCGCGCATTGCGCGTCCGAAAAACCGCAAGTTTGATCAGACCCATGGCTTTACGGACGGGCAATGCCCGCCCCTACAATACGTTGCCGATTATACGTTTTCTCTCGCGCGCAACGCTTTGGGCTCCATCTTCTCAAACAGCCTGCCTGCGCGCAGCTTGCGTCCCAGAAACAAGCCTGCCTCCGCGACGGCGACACCGCCGAGGATGTCGATAAAGACATGCTGCTTGACCAGAACGGTCGACGCAAAGATCCCGAGCGTCATCACGAGCGACGCGATGCGGAACGGCGTGTTCACTTTTTTGCTTTTCCAGATGCCGCGCAGGCAAACCCAGCTCTCCGAGCAGTGAATGGACGGAAAGAGGTTGTTTGGCTCATCCATGTCATAAATAAACTGCGTCAGCCAGTCAAAGCCGTTTTCGATCGCAAACGTTCCCGAGGGCCAATCGGGCATTTCGGTCGGGAGCGCCAAAAAGAACACCAGACAAAAGAATTTGCCGATCAGCTCGCCCGCAAACATGTCGTAGCAGAACTTGCGGTCCTCGCGCGCGATCACAATGTAACCGACCGCCCAAAAGACGTACGACAGCACATAAAACACGATCATCCAACGCCAAAACGGAATCGCGCCGTCGATGGCAGGGATCGAAAAATCAAAATGCACGCGGCCCGCCGTCAACAGACGGTTGCCGTTGTATACCAAAACATTAAAAATCAAGCACACCGCAATCGGGATGAATGCATAAAAAGGCAACAGCCTCTCAATTTTGTCTCTCATCGTCAGTATCCTAATAAGTAGAGTTCAATTCCGTCGGCAACGGCGCGCGCAAACGCGTCCTGCCACGCTTCGTTTTGCAAGTTTGCCGCATCGGTTTCGTTGGTCGAAAAGCCCGACTCCACCAACACGGAGGGCATGTCGGGATATTTGGTCACGACGTAAGCGTCGTCCCAGCCGTAGGTTTTGACGCGTGCGTTGGTATCGGCAAAGCCGTGCTTCAGCGCGTCCTTGACCGCATCTGCCGCCCCGCGGGATTTTCCGTCGTACGGCGTGTCCGAGCAGGTAAACAGGTCAAAGCCCGACGCGAGCGGATTGTTTACGCTTGCGTTGACGTGGACGGAAACGTACAAAGACATCGGCTGCTGCCTGCCGCACAGATTGGCGTAGAAGCATCGCTCAAAGGTGTCAAACGTTTCGTCGTCGTTGACGCCTGCCCAAAACGCAGTGAGTGTGTTTTGCACTTCCTCACCCTCGCGCCCGCTGTGTGACGTGATCAGGTTTTGCAGATACGCGTCCATGTCGTAGCCGAGCGTTTCTGCAAGCTGTTCCAGCCCGTCGCGGGACAAAAACGTTTCGCCGTCGTGCGTCAGCCACACGGCAATGCCGTCGCTTTCCAGAACCGCTTTGATCTTTTGCGTCAGAATCAGCGTGATCTCGCGCTCAAACGGCGCACCGCCCGGAAAGGTGCACCCGATGTCCGCAAAGCCGTGCCCTGCGTCCAAAAGGATGCTTTTGCCGAGCAATTGCGATTTTTGCTCCACGGTCAGCCCGTTTGATTGCAAAAACAGCTCGCGCTCCGACGGCTCCGCAGGCTCGGTCTGACAGGAACAAAACAGCAGGCAAACGACTGCAAGCAATACGATCAACTTGTTTTTGTTCATCCTTGTTTCCCCCAATCATTCAGTCGTGAGGTACCTTACAATGCCGTCTGCGACGGCGTTTGCAAATTCGTTTTGCCACGTCTCGTCCTGCAGTTCCCGCGCATCGGACGGCGTAGTCGCGTAGCCCGACTCGATCAGAACCGACGGCATGTCGGTGTATTTGGTAACCACATACGCGTCATTCCAGCCATAGGCGCGGATGCGCGTCTCTTTTTGCAAAAAACGGTACGCCAGCGCGCCCTGCAGCTCCAGCATTGCGTCACCCGACGCGTCTGCATGCGGTGTATCCATACAGCAAAACAGCTCAAATCCCGTCAGCGTATCACAGCTTTCGTTGGCGTTGACGTGCACCGAAACAAACAGCGAGATCTCCTGCTGCTGCGCCAATAAATTCGCGTAGTAACAACGCTCGTACACGCCAAAGAGATCGTTTTCGTTGATACCGCCGTAAAACGTGTCCAGCGTTGCCTGCAGTTCCTCATCCGTTCTGCCGCTGTACCGTTCGATCAAACCGCGCAAAAACCCGTCGAGATCATAGCGCAAATCCTCGGCAAGCGCGTCCAACTGCGATTTGGTCGGGCAAGCACTTCCGTCATGCGTGTACAGCACGTTTACCCCGCGCGCTTGCAATGCCCGTCCGATTTTTTGCGTCAAAACGGGCGTGATGTCCTTTTCGTACACATGTCCGCCCCAAAACGAACACCCCACGTCGCCGAATCCGTGCCCCGCGTCCAGAAGCACGGTTTTGCAGAGGAACGGGATCGTTTCATCCTGTGTCCGATCGCTTTCCGCGCTTTGTTCTTGCGGCGGCATGCCCGGTTGCGCACCCGTGCATGCACCTGCACAAGTCGTCAGCAAAAACAGCAATACCAAAATCTTTTTCATCATACTTTCCTTCCTTTCGTGAGTTCAGTGTAACACGCACGAAGGCAAGAAGTATGCAAAAAGTTGTCAAAAAGTTGTAAAATCCGACACGGTTTTACGCGATCTCCAAGCTAAAGCCCGCGACCGTCTGTGTGATCGGATCGCAGATCAGAATCAACGTCCCCGCATCGGACGCATAGCGCAAATATGTGCGTCCGTCGTACAGATAACATGCCGGTTCACCGCTGTCAAGCAACGCAAGCACCGTATCGATCCCGCCCGTCGTGCCGATGCGCAGGCAAGCGGTCTCGTACTGCTTGGCAAAGGTTGCAAGCAAGGTCTGCGACTCCGCACACAGTGTTTCGTAGCCGGCGCGAATGCTTGCATCTGACGCATCCTCGGGCAAAAAATCAGCAAAAAACCAGCAGAACGTCGCTTTGCTGCTGTCAAATGCCGCCGAAAGCGTTGCTGTATTGACGTCGGCAAACCATTCGGTCTCGGCATCCGCCGGATGCTCCTCGAGCTGGCCGATGTAAGCCGTCACATTCCGTATACCGCCCGTCATACCGTCCGCGCTGTAGCAAAGCTCCGCCTTGCTAAGCTCAATGAAAGAAAAATCCCACCCAAACGCACTTGATATCTCGTAAAAAAGCCAGCCCGCATCGCTGTCCTCTAACGGCTCGGTCTGCGTCAGCTCTTTCCACGGATACAAAACGAGTTCTTTTTGCGGTTCAAACACGGGCAAAAGCTGTCCTTCCGCCTTGGAATAGGCATGGATCTCGTCCGTGTAATCGGGCAAAACCGCGCGCACGCCGTACAAAACGGATACGACGGCGATCGGGATCAAAACGGCAAGCAGTGCCGTATGTAACAATCGTTTCATGCGCGGTCACGCTCCTTTGTCAGAGGCATTTGCAAGGTCACGGTTGTGCCCTTGCCGCGCTCGCTTTCGAGCGTCATGCGCGCACCGTGCAGTTCCGCGATC